>DAIQBQ010000005.1:0-23455 GCA_036781065.1 Actinomycetota bacterium | reverse complement strand
ACTCCCTACGGGGGCAGAGAAGTCAGAACAGCGGTGCGGAAAACGGGGCTAGGGCGTCGAGCTCGCGGGCGAGCTCCCCGGGAACCGACCCCAGCGCCGCCCGCAGATCCTCGACCCGCTGGCGCTGCGCGTCGATCGCCCGGGGGTCGGATCCCTCGTGGGCCAGGATGGCTTGCACCAGCTCGCCTCCGATCGGGGGGGCGAGGTCCTGGACCAGGGAGCGGGCGCGGCTCGCGCGCTGGTCGAGCGCCAGCCGGATCCCGAGGCCATACTCGGCGTTGTCCTCGAACAGCGAGTTTGACCAGGCTGGCCCCCGGCCGTCGGCCCCGGTTGTCCATGGCGTGGTGGGGAGGTTCCCGCCGTAGATCGACGAGCACCCGGTGGCGTTAGCGACCACGAGCCGATCCCCGAACAACTGCGAGATCAGCTTGAGGTACGGGGTCTCGCCGCAGCCGGCGCACGCCCCGCAGAACTCGAAGAGCGGCTGGAGGGTCTGGGAGCCTTTGATCGTGCGCACGTCGACCTCGGCGCGGTGGGGCTCGGGAAGGCCGAGGAAGAAGTCGAATGACACCCGCTCCCGTCCGGCGTGGGCCACCGCCGGCTCCATATCGATCGCCTTGTGGCGCACCTGCTCCTTGGCATGGACTGGGCAGACGTCCACGCAGATCCCGCAGCCCGTGCAGTCGTCGGGTGCCACCTGGATCGTTAGCAGCTTGCCGGGCATCTCCTTGGAGTGAAACGGCTTGGACTGAAAGCCCGGCGGCGCGCCGTCCAGCGCCGACGGGTCGTAGACCTTCATTCGGATGGCGGCGTGCGGGCAGACCAGCGCGCACTTGCCGCAGTCGATGCAGATGCTCGGGTCCCAGATCGGGATCTCGGCGGCGATGGATCGCTTCTCCCAGCGGGCCGTGCCGGTCGGGAAGGTACCGTCGACCGGCAGCGCGCTGACCGGGAGGAGATCGCCCTCCCCCGCCAGCATCGCAGCAGTGACCCGGGCAACGAAGTCCGGCGCCTCCGGTGGGACAAGCGGGGATCGGCGGCGGCCGTTGGCAACGCGCCCGCCGAGGGTGACCTCGCGCAGGCTGGCCAGTGCTCCGTCGACCGCGGCGTAGTTCCGGCCGAGCACGGTCTCCCCCTGCCGGGCGTAGGTCCTGGCGATTGACTCCTTGATGGCGACGATGGCGTCGTCGGCGGCGAGGATGCTGGACAGGGCGAAGAAGCAGGTCTGCAGCGCGGTGTTGATCCGGACGCCGAGTCCGGCCGACGAGGCCACGCCATTGCCATCGACCACGAAGAAGCGAAGGTGCTTGGCCAGGATCTGCTCCTGGACCTCGGCGGGCAGCCGGTCCCAGACCTCGTCCGGGCCGAACGGGCTGTTGAGCAGGAAGGTGGCCCCCGGCTTGGCCAGCGAGAGCACCTCCATGCGGTTCAGGAAGCCGAACTGATGGCAGGCCACGAAGTCGGCCTCCTGGAGAAGGTAGCTCGACCGGATGGGGGCCGAGGAGAACCGCAGGTGGGAGACGGTCACGGAACCCGACTTCTTGGAGTCGTAGACGAAGTAGCCTTGGGCGAAGAGACCGGCCTGCTCGGACGCGATCTTGACCGAGCTTTTGTTCGCCCCGACCGTTCCGTCGCTGCCCAGGCCGTAGAACACCGCGGCGAAGACGTCGCCGGCATCGACGTGGAACGAGCGGTTGACCGGGAGGCTGCGGTTGGTCACGTCGTCGACGATGCCCACGGTGAAGTGGTTTCTTCGGGGCAGCGTCCCGGAGTTCCGCAAAGACGGCGGACGCCATCGCCGGGGTGAACTCCTTCGAGGACAGGCCGTAGCGACCGCCGATCACACGGGGGGCGTCTCCAGCCAGGGCGGCGCCGTCCGGACCCCGGGCCGGGCGTTCGGCCAGCGCGGTGACGACGTCCTGGTAGAGCGGCTCACCAGGGGCTCCGGGCTCCTTGGTCCGGTCGAGTACCGCCACCGCCGTAACCGTCGACGGCAGCGCCGCAGCAAATGCGTCGGCAGAGAAGGGCCGGAACAGGCGCACTCTCAGGACCCCGACTCGTTCGCCCCGGGCGTTCAGGGCGTCGACCGTCTCCTCGACCGCCCCGCAGCCCGATCCCATCAGCACGATCGCCCGGTCGGCCTCCGGGTGCCCGTGGTAGTCGAACAGGCGGTACCGCCGACCGGTCAGCTCCGCAAAGGTCACCATCGCTGCTCCGATGATGGCCGGGACCGCGTCGTAATAGCGATTGGCCGCCTCCCGGGCCTGGAAGAACACATCGGGATTCTGGGCCGATCCCCGTAGCACGGGATGGTCGGGGCTCAAGCCGCGGCGGCGGTGAGCCAGGACCAGCTCCTCGTCCATGAGCGCCCGCAGCACCTCGTCGGGGACGCGATCGATCTGGGTGACCTCGTGGCTGGTTCGGAATCCGTCGAAGAAGTGGAGGAACGGCACCCGGGCCCGCAGGGTGGCGGCATGGGCGATCGCCGCGAGGTCCTGCGCCTCCTGGACCGAAGCGGAGGCCAGCATGGCGAAACCGGTGGTGCGGGCGGCCATGACGTCGCTGTGATCACCGAAGATCGACAGAGCATGGGTGGCCACGGTGCGGGCGGCCACGTGAATGACAGCCGGGGTCAGCTCCCCGGCGATCTTGAACATGTTCGGCAGCATGAGCAGCAGGCCTTGTGAGGCCGTGAAGGTCGTGGCGAGTGCGCCGGAGGTCAGGGCTCCGTGCACGGCGCCGGCGGCCCCCCCTTCGCTCTGCATCTCGATCACCCGGGGAACGCTTCCCCACAGGTTGGGCCGCCCGGAGGCCGCCCAGGCGTCCGCCGCCTCGCCCATCGGGGACGCTGGTGTGATCGGGTAGATCGCGATGACATCGCTCAGCCGGTAGGCGACGTGCGCGGCAGCCTCGTTTCCGTCGGTGGTCACCCGGCCTGACGCGAGGCCGGGGGTGTGCGCTCGGGGAAGGCGGTGGGCGGCTATCGCCATGAGCGCAAATGGCCCCAGACCGGCCTGTGGGCTCTCCCCGCGCCCTGGCGGGCGGGCGGCGCGGCGGAACTCACCATTTGATCGAGAACCCCTTGTGCTCCGAGAGCCATCAGGTCAGCGGCGGTAAGCCGCCTTCCCACCTCCCGGGCGGCCCCAGCGAGCGTCCGGACCCGCTCTGGCTTGACCATCAGCTCCTCGGCCACGATCTCCATCCAGGCCTCACCGTCCATCGCTCTCCTCCCGTGCGCTGGGCGCCGCTGACGGCACCGCTAGCGAGCATCCTCCCGCCCTGCCGGCATGCCAAACAGGGCGCAACGGCCTGTCGGGCGGGAGTCGATCAGCCTGTCCCGCGCGGGGATCTCAACCGACTTCTGCGGCCCGCCGGTCAACTGGCCAAACAGGTCCTTGGTCCCTCCCAACTGGGTCCGGGTGGCTCTGCTTCGCGATCGGCGTCCTGACGTAGAACAGGTCCAGAGGCGGCGACAGCTAGCAAGGAGGCGGGGATGAGACGACCTCGAGCGCTTGACGTGATGACCCCCGATCCGGTGACGGTGACCGGCGATACCCCGGCGGGAGAGGTGGCTCGGATCTTGGCAGAGAAGCACATCAGCGGCGTCCCGGTCGTCAACGAGGCCGGTCAGCTGATCGGCATCGTCACGGAGGCCGACCTCTTGGTCAAGGCATTGGCGGAAGAGGACCTGCCCGCCCCGTGGAATGTGGTCACGAGTTTCGGCCGCCAGGAGCGACGCCGGTATCACGGCCACACCGCGGCCGACGTCATGAGCCCTGATCCGGTCACGGTCCCGGAAGACACGCCCGTCAGCAAGGTGGCCCAGCTGATGCTGCGCCATAAGGTCAACCGGCTACCGGTTGTTCGTGAGGGGCACTGTGTCGGCATCGTGACCCGCAACGACGTGCTCAAGGTATTCGAGCGCACCGATGATGAGATCGCTCGAGAGCTCCGGGACTACCTCGTCGAGGAGCTCTGGATCGACCCCTACCGGCTTCGCATCCAGGTGGAGAACGGAGTCGTGACCCTCCGGGGCGAGGTCCCGGAGGCAGCGGAGGTGGATCTGGTGACTTCCGGCGCCCGAACCCCCGGCGTGACCGACGTTGACGCTTCCCGGCTGACGAGCACCTTCGATCGGTACGGCCGCCCGATCCGCCGATGACGCCCCCTCTGCAGGCACGGCCGGAAGCGCTCTCCAGGGATGGGGCGTCGCCCGTGCGGGCGGTCACCCAGGCGTCGGGAGACATCCTCCGCTGCCTCCCCGCCTGACCCATGGCCACCGTCCCGGAGGAGCTCGAGGCCCGGCATGAGCCAGGCGGGAACGGTCGGCTGGAGCCGGTGGCGTTCGCCCAGCTGCCGGTGGACGAGGTTTACGTGGCGCTGGCTTCGGCGCCGACGGGGTTGTCGAACGCCGAGGCGGATGCCCGGCGGTCCCTGGCCGGCCTGAATCAGATCGTCGAGCTCCCCGGTTCGTCGTGGTGGCACCGGCTCCTCGAACAGTTCGTCCACCTGTTTGCGTTGCTGTTGTGGGCCGGTGCCCTGCTGGCGCTGGTCGCCGGGGAGGCGACCATCGCGGTCGCCATCGTCGCCGTCATTATCTTGAACGGGGTCTTCGGCTTCGTCCAGGAGCACGCCGCCGAGCGGGCCGTCGCCGCTCTGAAGCGCCTGCTCCCCGGCGAGGCCGCGGTGTTCCGGGATGGCGCGGCGGTGCGACTCCCGCTCGAGCAGTTGGTACCTGGCGACGTGATCGTGCTCCAAGAAGGGGACCGGGTGCCCGCCGATGTGCGGCTGGTGGCCGCCACCGACCTGCGCTGCGACGAGTCAAGCCTCACAGGCGAGGCGTCGCCCGCCCATAAGGCCGCGCAGCCCGAGCGGGAACGGCCCGGTACGGCGATCATGGCGCACAACTTGGCATTCGCCGGCACGACCGTGACCTCCGGGGAGGGGACTGCGGTCGTGATCGCCACCGGGATGGCCACCCAGTTCGGACGCATCGCCGCACTGACCCAGACGGTGGAAGAGGCGCCTAGCCCCCTTCAGGTCGAAGTAGGCCGGGTGGCGAAGCGGGTGGCGCTCCTCTCGGTCGGGATGGGCGCTGGGTTCTTCCTCGTCGGCCATGCACTGGGCGGGCTCACCCTCCGCGGCGGCGCGATCTTTGCGATCGGGATCGTGCTCGGCAACGTACCGGAAGGCCTCCTGCCCACGATGACGCTCGCCCTGGCCATGGGCGTCAAGCGCATGGCCGGCCGGAGTGCCATCGTCAAGCGCTTGTCCTCGGTGGAGACGCTTGGCTCGTGCACGGTCATCTGCACCGACAAGACCGGCACCATCACCAGGAATCAGATGACCGTTCGGGAGGTGTGGGCGGGCGGGCGCTCAGCCTCGGTGACCGGGACCGGGTACGAGCCGGTGGGCCGGTTGGACGTCGAGGGGAAGCCAGCGGGAGCTCGGGAGCTGGCCCCGTTCCTCCCGGCCCTTCGCATCGGGCAGCTGTGCAACTCGGCCACCCTGATCGCCCCCAAGGGGGGCGAGCCGTGGCGGGAGCAGGGCGACCCGACCGAGGCGGCCCTGCTCGTGGTGGCAGCCAAGGCCGGGCTGGACCGGGCTTGCCAGGAGGAGCTCCGGCCGCTGGTGCGCAAGCTCGCCTTCGATGCCAAGCGCAAGCGGATGTCCACTATCCGCCGCAGCTCCGAACCCGACGGACCGCTGGTGGCTTACGTCAAGGGTGCCCCGCGGGAGCTGCTCGCCCAGTGTTCGGCGATGCTCGTTGACGGGCGCGAGGTCCCCCTGACGGCCCAGTTGCGCCAGCAGGCACTGGCCGAGAACGACCGGCTGGCCGGCCGAGGTATGCGCGTCCTGGCTATGGCCTACGGGCACTTCACTGCCGCTGACGAGGCTCGTCTGGCGACGGCGGAGCCCGGTCAGGTTGAGCGCGGGCTCGTGCTCGCCGGCCTGGTCGGCATGCAAGACCCCCCGCGCGACGAGGTGGCGGCCGCGGTTGCCAAGTGCCGGCAGGCCGGGATCCGCGTCGTGATGATTACGGGGGACTACGGCCTGACGGCGGCCTCGATCGCCCGCCAAGTGGGCATCGCTGACAACGGTCCGCTGACGGTGATCGATGGGGCCGACCTCGACCGGATGCCGGATGACGAGCTGCGTGCCCACCTTGCGGGGGAACAGGTGCTCTTTGCCCGCGCCACGCCGGAGCACAAGCTGCGCGTCGTGGCGCTGCTCAGGGCAATGGGCGAGATCGTGGCCGTCACTGGGGATGGCGTCAACGATGCGCCGGCTCTGAAGCGTGCCGACATCGGCGTCGCCATGGGTCTTGCCGGCACCGATGTCGCTCGAGAGGCCGCCGACATGATCCTGATCGACGACAACTTCGCCACCATCGTTGCCGCCGTCGAAGAGGGCCGAGCCATCTTCGACAATATGCGGAAGTTCATCGTCTACATCTTCGCCCACCTGTCCCCGGAGGCACTCCCCTTCATCCTCTACGCGCTGTTCCGGGTCCCGCTCCCGCTCACGGTCATGCAGATCCTGGCCATCGATCTGGGGACGGAGACCCTTCCGGCGCTCGCCCTCGGCATCGAGCGGCCGGAGCCCGACGTTATGGCCCGGCCCCCCCGTCGCCGCAGCGAGCGTCTGTTGAGCACCGCCTCCCTCCTGCGCGGGTACGGCTTCCTCGGAGGGATCAGCACCGCCGTAGTGATGTCGGCGTTCTTCGTGTTCCTCCACGGCGCCGGCTGGCGCTGGGCGGGTCCGGCTCCGGCGGCCCGAACCGCGACGGAGGCAGCGACGATCGTGTTCCTGGGCATCGTGCTCATGCAGGTCGGGAATGTCTTCGCCTGCCGGACCGAGCGTGCCTCGGTCCTTACGGTGGGGCTGACCAGTAACCACCCGCTCCTCTACGGCATCGCCTTCGAACTGCTCTTCGTGGCCGGCCTGATCTATCTCTCCCCGCTGCACCACGTCTTCCAGACGGCCCCGCTCCCGCTCCGGTGGTGGCTCTACTTCGTTCCGTTCCTCCCGGTGGTCTTCCTCGCTGACGAAGTCCGGAAACTCATCGCGCGGTCGCACGCCCGGTCCGCCCGGCCTGCGCTCAGGGGGTCAATTGGCTCTGGGGCCGAGGTCGCCGACGGGGCACCATCTGCACAGTAGGAGTCGCCGCGGCAGCACGAGGTGAAGGAGGACACCATGGCTGATGGCTCGTGGTTGCGCACCCGAGCCGGAAGATGAACGGCCCGCCCCCGGGCGCCGGGCGCGAGCGGAAGAGTTATAGCCGCTGAGAGGTCCGCGGCGACGCCGGCAGCGCGCGTCCGGACCTGAGCCACCGAGGAGGACGGCCATGCCCTCGTTCCGCTACCTCAAGTTCTTCGATCAGTTCGGCATGGATGACATCCCGCTGGTGGGCGGGAAGAACGCCTCACTGGGAGAGATGTACCGCAGACTTTCCGCCGAGGGTCTGCTGGTCCCGAACGGCTTCGCGATCACCGCCGATGCCTACCGCTACGCTCTGGACCAAGCGGGGGCTACTCCCCGCCTGCGGGTGACCCTCGAGGGGCTGGACCCCGCCGACGTCTCCGGGCTGGAACAGCGAGGGAAGGCTGCCCGGGCGATCGTCTACGACGCCGGCCTGCCGAAGGACCTTGCCGAAGAGATACTGGCCGCCTACCGGCAACTGCAAGTCGAGTACGGCGACGCCGTGCGCCTCGCGGTGCGGAGTTCCGCCACCGCCGAGGACCTGCCGACGGCTAGCTTCGCCGGGGCTCAGGAGTCGTTCCTGAACGTCCAGGGCGACGAGAACCTTCTGGAGGCCACCCGGCGCTGCTATGCCAGCCTGTTCACGGACCGGGCCATCCACTACCGCATCGATGAGGGCTTCGATCATGACAAGGTGGCACTCTCGGTCGGTGTGATGAAGATGGTGCGCTCAGATCTTGCCGCCTCCGGGGTGATGTTCACCCTCGACACCGAATCCGGGTTCCCCGACGTCGTGTTCATCACCGGCTCCTACGGCCTGGGGGAGAACGTTGTCCAGGGGACAGTGGACGTCGACGAGTTCTACGTCCACAAGCCCACCTTCCTGGCTGGTCACCGGGCGGTGCTCCGGCGGCGCCTGGGCGAGAAGCAAATGAAGCTGGTCATGGTCGATGGAGAAGCCCGGCGCACCACCCGCAATGTGCCCACCCCCGAAGCCGACCGGGAGCGGTTCTGTATCACCGACGACGACGTGCTGGCGCTGGTCGACTACGCCGTGACCATCGAGCGGCACTACGGGCGGCCGATGGATATCGAGTGGGCCAAGGACGGCATCGACGGCAAGCTGTACATGGTGCAAGCGAGGCCCGAAACGGTGGCGGCCAACCGGGCGACCTCGGCGCTGGAGACGTTCGTGCTGCTCGGAAATGGCCCGGTCGTGGTCGAGGGCCGCGCCGTCGGCGACAAGATCGCCAGCGGGTCCGCGCGCTTCATCCCTGACCTGTCCCACCTCCATGAATTTGTGCCGGGGGAGGTGCTTGTGGCGGACACGACCACTCCCGACTGGGAGCCGGTCATGAAGACCGCAGCGGCCATCGTGACCAACCGGGGCGGTCGCACCTGCCACGCCGCCATCGTGGCCCGGGAACTCGGGATCCCGGCAGTGGTCGGGACGGCAGTGGCGACAGCCACGATCCGGGGGGCCACGCCCGTGACCGTCTCCTGCGCCGAGGGTGACACCGGCCGGGTCTACGCCGGCGAGATCCCTTACCAAGTCGAGCGCACCGAGCTGGGGGATCTGCCACGCCCAGCCACCAAGATCATGATCAACCTGGGCGACCCCGATCTGGCCTTCAAGACGTCGTTCCTGCCCAACGATGGGGTCGGTCTGGCCCGGATGGAGTTCATCATCAGCGAGTCGATCAAGGCGCACCCCCTGGCCCTAATCCACCCGGAACGGGTCACGGACCCAGAGGCCCGGGCCGAGATCGCCCGCCTCTGTCGCGGCTATCCGGACGGGGAGGGCTACTTCGTGGAGCGGCTCTCTGAAGGGATCGGGACCATTGCCGCCGCGTTTTGGCCCCGCCCAGTGGTCGTGCGGATGTCCGATTTCAAAACCAACGAGTACGCCAACCTGATCGGTGGTGCCGATTTCGAGCCGGCGGAGGCGAACCCCATGCTGGGCTTCCGGGGGGCTTCGCGCTACGCCCACCCCGCCTACGCCGAGGGGTTCGCGCTGGAATGCCAGGCCATGGTGCGCGTGCGGGGAGAGATGGGCCTCACCAACGTCGTGCTGATGTTGCCCTTCGTGCGGCGGGTTCGGGAGGCCCGGCAGGTTCTTGACCGCATGGCCGAGCTCGGACTGCGCCGCGGGGAATACGGGCTGCAGGTGTACGCGATGTGCGAGATCCCGAGCAACGTGATTCTGCTCAAGGACTTCGCCCCGCTATTCGACGGGTTCTCCATCGGTTCGAACGACCTGACCCAGCTCACTCTCGGGGTGGATCGGGACAGCGAGATTGTGGCCTTCGACTACGACGAGCGCGACGAGGCCGTGAAAGAGATGATCCGCCTGGCCGTGAAGGGGTGCCGGCGCCACGGCATCCATTCCGGCCTGTGCGGCCAGGCGCCCTCGGACTTCCCGGATATGGCCGAGTTCCTGGTGGAGATCGGCATCGACTCGATGAGCCTCAACCCGGACACGGTGGTGCGGACGACCGCCAGGGTGGTCGAGCTCGAAGCTCGGATCAGCCGGTAGGAGGTTCCCCGATCGTTACTGATCCAAGCCGATGGGAGGCTCCGTGAACCAGCAATCTCCGCTTCCGTACGGGGTAGCCATTCGAGGTCTCGCACGCTGTACTGCCACGACGGCTCGCCTGGCTGCGCGGGCAAGGATTCACCTCCGGCAGGAGCACCTGGGACTGCACCTGTGTTTCGCCGACGGGACCGCCGCGCCCGTGTTTCGCGAGACCATTGTCGACCGGGGACCTACGGAAGAGCCATGCGTGCTGCTGGTTGAGTTCAAGCTGCGGGCGGTCCGTGGCTTCGGACATGCTCTGTTCCGCCGGGAGAGCATCCTCAACACCCCGCTGTTTGTGGGCTTCCCAGGCTTCGTCTCCAAGCTGTGGCTGGCCAATGACCGGGGGGGTGTCTATCGCGGCCTCTACGAGTGGGACGGCCCGGCAAGGGCCGAGCACTATGCCCGCTGCCTCTGGCGGGTGCTTGCCCTGGTGAGCGTCCGTGGCTCCATCCACTACCGGGTACTGCCGGGTTTGCGGCGCGACGAACTGCTCAATCAATGTCATGTGCTGACCGGTGAGACGGTCGACGATTCGGCAGCCTGGTGGCGTTTGGTCGGCGTTGCTTGACTCGGGTCACGGACGTCCTCGTTGTCGGTGCCGGCCCAACTGGGCTCGCCCTGGCCCTCCAAGCTCACGACCACGGGGCCCGCGTTCGAATTGTCGATCGGCGAGCCGAGGCGCTCCGGCCGTCCCGAGCCCTCATCGTGTACCCGAGAACCCTGGAGGTGCTCCGCCCGCTCGGCGTTACCGACGCCCTACTCGCTGCGGCGAACATCGTCCCCGAGGCCCACCTCCACCTCGGCCTGAAGGTCACCCGCGTCCGGCTCGCCGATTTCGCGCTCGACGATACTGCCTTTCCGCATCTGTCCCTGCTGCGGCAGATGGATCTCGAGGCGGTGCTCGTGCAGGCACTTGAAGACCGTGGCATCGAAGTGGAACGCGGCACCGAGCTGGTCGGCGTCGGCGACGGAGCCGAAGGAGCCTGTGCCATGCTTCGGTCGCCGGCGGGATGCGAGCAGGTGCTGTGTGGCTTTGTCGCCGGATGCGACGGCGCGGCCAGCACGGTGCGAGCCAGCGCCGGCATCGGCTGGGACGGGGGGACCTATCCCAACGAGATCGTCCTTGCCGACGCCGAGCTCGATGGCGATCTCGCGCCCGGCGTCGCTCACGTCGCCTCCGGAGCGGGGGGCCTGCTGTTCGCCTTCGCCCTCGGCGAGCGGGCCAGCTGGCGACTCCTGGCAACGCAACCCGTCCGCGGCGGGGCGTTACCGTCCGGTCAGCCCGGCCCCCCGGTGCCGGTTGCCGAGCTGCAGGCGCTCTTGAACGCCTCGGGCCTGGGCGCCAGCATTGCCAGGCTCGCGTGGTCCGAACGAATCCGGGTTCAGCACCGCGTCGCCGATCGATTCCGCGAGGGTCGGCGGTACCTCGCAGGCGATGCCGCACACGTGTATTCGCCGGCGGCGGGCCAAGGCATGAACACGGGGATCCAGGACGCAATGAACCTCGGATGGAAGCTTGCGTTCGCCACCTCGGGAACCGCCGCTCCGGCCTTGCTTGAATCCTACGAGCGGGAGCGTCGGCCCGTGGCACGCCGAAGGCTCGCCCTGACGCATCTGACGTTTTGGGCGGAGGCGTCGACGGGCCTGCTTCCGTCCTTGCTGCGGACTCGGCTTGCCCCGGTTGGCGCGAGGGCGCTCCCGGCGGTGATGAACTGTCGCCGGCCGGTCGCGGAAGGTGTGCGCCTGTTGTCACACATGCGCGTCAACTACCGCGGCAGCCCCCTCTCGGTGGAAGGGACCCCGTGCCCGAGCGGGCAACCCAAGGCGGGGGATCGGCTGCCGGACGCGTCCGTGACGTGCGGTGATCGCAGCGTGCGCCTGCACGCATTGCTCTCACGCCCCGGCGTCCACATCCTGCTGCACCGCGACGCCGACGACGTAGGGCCCACCGCGCTCGGCTCCAACGTCACCGTCCGTCGACTGACCAGCGAGCCCGGGACCGCCGTCTTGGCCGTCCGACCCGACGGGTACGTTGGCTTCCGCTGCGGAGTCATGGATGGGTCCCAACTCCGAGCCTGGCTTGCCCTCCTGGGGCTTCGACCGAGCAGCTTGGACCCGGTGGCGCCGGCCGGGCGGCATCCCGGTCCGGGACGACAGGGCTAATCACCGGACGGCGGCGCTCGGCGCGCCCACCTCCTAGTCCGAAGTTGCTTCGGCCTAATCCCGCTTGCAGGGGTGTTCTCGGAGGAGCCGGGTAGCTCGTCCTTGTGGCTCCAGCGGAAGGCACGGCGTTGGATCCGCCTCTCCCGCTCCGCACCTTTCGCGGCCAGCGGGCGAGGCCCGAGCGGAGCCTGGAAGAAGCGCCGCTTGACCAGCTCGGCCAGCGTGAGGTAGGCGCTCACCATCGCGACCAGGGCCAGGTAGAACAGGGGAGAGAGACGGGTGAAGCCCAGCACGTGGGCCAGCGGTGAGATGGGCAGCACCGCCCCGATGGCGACCGTGGCCAGGCTGGCGACGAGCAGCGGGCGGCTGGGCCGGCTCCGGAAGAACGGCACCCGCCGGGTGCGGATCACGAAGATGACGAGCACCTGTGTGGACAGGGACTCCACGAACCAGCCCGAGCGGAACGTCGCGGCCCCGGCATGGAACACCCCCAGCATCAGGGCGAAAGTGATGAAGTCGAAGATGGAGCTGACGGGCCCGAACACCAGCATGAAGCGCTGGATGAAGCCAATGTCCCACCGGGAGGGCCGCTCGAGCATCTCCTCGTCCACCTCGTCGGTGGGGATCGTCATCTCACCGGTGTCGTAGAGCAGGTTGTTCAGGAGGATCTGCGAGGGCAGCATGGGCAGGAACGTGAGGAAGGCCGAGGCGCTGGCGGCCGAGAACATGTTCCCGAAGTTCGAGGACGTGCCCATCAGCACATACTTGATGGTGTTGGAGAAGATACGCCGGCCCTCGACCACGCCGCCCGCCAGCACGCCGAGATCCTTCTCCATGAGCACCACGTCGGCGGCGTCCTTGGCCACGTCGACCGCGGTGTCCACCGAGATGCCCACGTCGGCTTCGTGGAGGGCCAGGGCGTCGTTCACGCCGTCCCCCAGGAAGCCGGCATTGCGGCCGGCGATGCGCTGAACCCGGACGATGCGGGCTTTCTGCTCCGGGCTCACCCGGGCGAAGATCCTGGTGTGCTCCAGCGCGCCGGTCAGGGCGCGGTCGTCCATCGCATCGACCTGGGTACCGATCAGGGTCGCCCCCGGCTGCATGGCGAGGTCCCGGCACACCTTCTCCGCCACGGCCGGGTGGTCGCCGGTGACGATCTTCACCTCGATGCCCAGGCGGGAGAGCCGGGCGAGCGAGTCCCCGGCGCTGCTCTTCGGAGGGTCGAGGAAGACCAGGAACCCCACGAGGTCGAGGCGAGCCTCATCCCCTGCGGCGATCCGCTCCATGGCGGGAGCATCGCGGGTGGCCACGGCCACCACTCGACTCCCGGAGGCGAACTGGCTCTCGAGGAACGCACGCGCCTCCTCGAGGACCGAGCAGCACCGCTGGAGGACGCTTTCCGGCGCGCCCTTCGTCACGAGGAACCGGCCCCGGCCGGCGCTGTCGACCAGCACGGAGGTCATGCGCCGCTCATGGTCGAAGGGCGCGATCCCGAGGCGGCGGTACTCGCCAACCGGAGCATCCTGAGCCCCTGGGGCATCCCACAGGGCACGGTCCAGCTCGTTGCCGCCGACGGCGCCGCTCGGCCCGGGGCTCGCCTCGTTGCACAGCAGGCCGAGAAGGTGCAGGTCCGGCGACGGGTTGCCGTCGGGATCGGTGGCCCGCTGGAACGTGACGTGGCCCTCGGTGAGCGTGCCGGTCTTGTCGGTGAACAGGACTTCGATGTTGCCCAGGTCCTCGATGCCCACGAGGCGTTTGACCAGCACCTTCCGCCGGGCCAAGCGCCGGGAGCCGGTTGCCAGGCTGGTGGTCACCACGGCGGGCAGGAGCTGGGGGGTGATCCCCACCGCTATGGCCAGCGAGAACAGTAGGGCATCGATCACGGGCCGGCGGAGCAGCAGGTTCACGACGAAGATGGAGCCCGTCAGCACCGCGGCCACCCGGGCGAGGAGACCCGAGAAGCGCCGCAGCCCGATCTGGAACGCAGTCTCCGGCTGGCGCTGCCCCAGGCCCAGGGCGATCGAGCCGAACACGCTGCGTCCTCCCGTGGCCACCACCACACCCCGGCCTGCCCCCTCACGCACCGTCGTCCCCATGAACGCACAGGACGTGAGGTCGGCCGTGGCCAGTCCGGGAGCCACGGGAGCGGCGGCCTTCTCTACGGGTTCCGCCTCGCCGGTGAGCACGGCCTCGTTGCAGGTCAGGTTCGCCGACTCGAGGATCCGGAGATCGGCCGGGACGATCATCCCCAGGTCCAGCCGGACGACGTCGCCGGGCACGAGGTCGGTCACGTCGACGTCGACCCACTGCCCGTCCCGGTGGGTGGGCACGTCGTGGCGGATCTCCTCGTGCAGGGCCTCCACCGCCCGCTCCGCGCGGTACTCGTTGACGAAGCCCAAGCCGATGCTGATGGCCAGGATGGCGCCGATGATCAGGGCATCGGTCCGCTCCCCGAAGAACGCGGAGACGACGGCCGTGACGAGCAGCAGCGCCAGCAGCGCGCTGCGGAACTGACGGCCCAGCACGGCAAGGGCCCGGGCATGATGGGTGCGGATGGCGTTCGGGCCCACCGCATGCAAACGCCGGACGGCCTCCTCCGAGCCAAGGCCCGCCGCCGCGGTCCCGAGGCGGTCCAGGACGGCCTCGGGGGCCATCGAGGCGGCCTCGGGCATCGAGAGCCCGCCAACGCCCTGGATCTGTTCCTCGGTGGCGTTCACGACCCGCTTGGCAGGGCAACCCGTGCTAGGTCCAGGCCCCGGCTTCCAGCACTCCGGGCGGGCGCGCCCTCGAGACGGAGCCCGTTATCCGTGCGCTCCGAGCCGTAGGGGGGATTGTTGAGAACCGTTCCAGCCCTCCTCGGGGCATCAGGTGAAGATGATCTGGCCCCCCGCGGCCATGGCGTAGAACTCGCCCACCGTGATGATGTCCTGGACCTGGGGAATGAAGTCGTTCTTCTCCAGCCCGAACAGGTCGACCGAGGCCTTGCAGGCGTAGAGGCCCGCGCCGGTGTCGGCGATCATCTCGATGAACTCCGGGACGGAAGGGATGTCCATCTTCTCCATCTTGCTCTCCAGGTAGTGGGTCATGACCGACGCCACCCCGGGAAGGCCGCCCGCCCAGGTCGCCAGGTGTAGTCCCGGGTTGCCGACGGTGGCCATCTTGATGTGCTCGTGGCGCTTCCTGTCGATGGCGTCCAGCCCGAAAAAGGTGAAGAACAGGTTGGCCTCGATTCCCTCGGCCCGCGCTCCGTTCGCCATGATCAGCGCCGGGTAGACGCCCTCCAGAGAACCCTTGGAGACGATGATCGAGACCTTCTCAATGGTGTCGCCCATGGCTCCTCACTCCTTTCGTGAGTCGGGCGGAGATCTGGGATCTAGATGCAGCCCCGCGGCTTGGGGATGCCGGCGATCCGGGCGGCGACCTTGGCCGGGCCCTTGGGGAAGAGCTCGTAGAGTCGCTTGATCGGCACCCCGGACGCCTTGCCCAACGCCCGCACCGAGGGCCCGGCGCCCTTGGTGAGGTACTCGTTCCGCATGAAGTTGATCACCTGCCAGTGGTCGGGAGTCAGCTCGGCGATGCCCTCTCGCGTGGCAAGCTCCGGGGCCATGGCCGATGTCCACTGCTCGGGGTGGACGAAGAATCCCTCCTCGTTCAGGTCGACCTGCTCCTGGGCGATGGTGTCGGTTGGCATGGCAGCTCCTCCTCTCTTCTTTACGGAGCCGGTGTTGGGGCCGGGATCTTGCCGGCAACGGGCATCGCTGCGGTGATGCCGGGGATCTCCCGGCCGGCTAGCAGGCTGTGCCAGTAGAACCACTGGAACATCAGCTTGCCCAGGTGGTTGAGCCGAGACTCCTTGAGCAGCGGGAGCCCGACCGAGGCCGGGAAGTGCCCGGCGAGCGGCTCGGTGCCGTAGTTGAAGTCGACCAGCAGGGCCTTGTGGAAGCCGGTCTCGATGAAGCAGTTGGTGTGGCCGTCGTAGCTGGCATCGAGCGGCTGGCCCTCCAGGAACCGGCGGACGTTCTCCACGAGGGTCTCGCCTTCGTAGTGGCTGACGGAGCCAGCCTTCGAGGCTGGGAGGTTGGCGGCGTCGCCGATGACAAAGACGTTCGGTTGGGCCTGGGACTGGAGGGTGTGCTCGCCGGCCGGGACAAAGTTGAGCTCGTCGCCGAGGCCAGGGGACCGGCCGACGTAGGCGGCCCCGGCGTGCAACGGGACCACCACCGCCAGGTCGAAGGCAACCTCCCGGCCGTCATAGGCGACCAGACGCCCGACCGCCCCGTCCACCTCACCGGTGTTGAACTCGGTCACGAGCTCCACGCCCTTCTCATCGAGCAGGCCTCCGAGGGTGCGGGAGGCGACGGGCTTGGTGAAGGCGCCGTCGAGCGGGGTCACGTAGGTGAGCTGGACTTGGTCCCGGATGCCCCGCTCCTTGAAATACCAGTCGGCCAAGAAGGCGAACTCCAGCGGTGCCACGGGGCACTTGATGGGCATGTCCACGACGTTGACCACCAGGTGCCCGCCGTCGAAGCGGGCCAGGGCGGCCTCGAGCGCGGCGGCTCCTTCCAGGCTGTAAAAGGTGAAGACCTTCTCCATCCAGCCGGGCCCCGTGAGACCCTCGGTCTCCTCGGGCACCAGCCTGGCCCCCGTCGCCACGATGAGGACGTCGTAGCCGAGCTCGGTGCCGTCCGCCAGCACGACCCGATTCGCCTCGAGCTCGACCCGGTCGATGGCGCTGCAGTGATAGTCAATGCCCCGGTGGAGTTGGCGGCTGCGGGGCCGGACGATGTCCTCGGGGTGGGTCAGGCCGAAGGGAACGAACAGGAGGCCGGGCTGGTAGACGTGCCGGTCGTCCTGGTCGACGACGATGATGTGCGCCTTGGGAAGCGCCTTGCGCAGCCGGTTGGCGGCCAGCGTTCCACCGGTCCCGCCACCCAGCACGACAATCGTGGGCCCCGGGACGGCCGGATCCAGGGCCAGGGACTCGAAGTCGTCGTGCACGTACCTGTCTTCTTCAACCGCAGGAGTTTCCACGGCCCCCATGTTCGACCGAGGCTCGATCCCGGAACAGGGCCGTTTGGCCCAAGCGGGTCGGTCCGCCAGGCCCCCGGGGCACCGACTCTCGGTCAGGGTTCATCGCTCACTCCGCCGGGATTCAGGACAGTTACCCCCGGTGGCTGTGCTTGGAGGGCGGATTCCACAGCTCCCAGCAGCGATCGCCTGGTCAGTGGCCCATCCACAACGATTGTCCTCCCGCGCCGGCCGCGGAGCCTGTCGGCGGGGCGACCGCCGAGGCCGGTGACGACCACGTTCGGCCGGTCGAGCGATGCCCGCCGCTCCGCCTCGAACACCGCCCGCCCCTCCGGGTCCTCGATGCCGAGCGCGTGCACCACCACGTCCGCCCACTCGACAAGGGGGCAGGACCGTCCCTCCACCAGCGGGCACTGCCCAGTCAGAAGGGCGGCGGGACCGCCGCAGACGACAGCCTGATAGCCCTCCGAGCGCAGCACGTCAACGACCGCTGCACCCATCTCAGCCCCGGCAATCTCGACGACCACCGTCGGGGGACGAATCGGGGGGACGGGGGCCGCCTGACCGCCGACGGAACTCTCCCGTAGGCCGCGCTCCAGGAAACGCCTCTGCTGCTGCGCGGCCAGCGCCCGATCGAGCGACGACCCCCCGGGCCACTCCGGCGCGCCGTGGGCGACGGATTCGAGTTGAACAGGTTCGTCCTGCGAGCTCATGTCGCGCCTCCCGACTCGGAGCCTGCCGGCAACCACCTCTGCGAGCCACCACGTTCATCGCGCCTTGGCGCGCGTTGCCCGTCATCGGCCATCTGCACCATGGCGTGGGGGCCGTTTGGCCGGTCAACCCGGATGCCGTGGCGGCTCCCGACCCGCTCCGTAACTCGAGCCGAGGTGGTCAGGCGCCATCCCGAACCCCGCCGAGCACGATGCCCAGGAACTCGGCCCCGGGAGGAGCGCGCGGCGACCATGGATGCCGTCCGACGAGCCCTGGGAGCAGCAGGGCGGCGAAGCCTTTGCGGGGCAGACCGGAAGGCCCAGGGGTTGGGGTCCACATGACTCTCGGCACCGTCGCGCCTGAGGGTCAAGCTACTCGTGGGGCATTCCTGCTCCTCCGCCCACAGAAAGGCTCACCATGTCCAGGACCATCGACCGGCAGGCGACGGCCGAGCAGCGCACATTGGCAGGCACGCACCGGGTGATGCAACGCGTGCTCCTCGCGTGCGGCATCGCGGCGCCGGCCCTCTACGTCGTCATGAACATCGTTGGAGCCATCCGGTTCAAGGGCTACAGCACCGTCAACCAAACCGTGAGCGAGCTCTCCGCTATCGGTGCTCCGTCGAGGTCGCTGTGGCTTCGATTCGGCATTCTCTACGGCGCTCTCCTGGTCGCGTTCGGTGTGGGCGTGTGGATGGTGGCCCGTGGGGGGCGAAGCCTGCGCATCGTCGGGGCCCTGCTGATCGCAGATGGGTTGCTCGGCCTTGCCTGGCCGCCGATGCATCTCCGAGGAGCCGGCACATCGCTGACTGACGCCATTCACATCGTGTTCACTGCGGTAACGGTTCCCATCGTTCTCGTGGCCATCGGCGTGGGAGCTAGTGCGCTCGGCAAGCGATTCCGAATCTATTCGATATTCACTATCGTGCTCACACTGGTATTCGGCGCCTTGACTGGCTTCTACGGACCACGGATTCCCAAGAACCTGCCGACGCCGTGGATCGGGGTATGGGAGCGCGTCAGCATCGCCGGCTTCATGCTCTGGTTCGCGGTGCTGGCCGTCGCGCTCGTGCCTGCGAGGAGGGAAGGGCCAAGACCGCCCCGATCGTTGAGGCGATTGGCGTGACGAAGGCCTAGGGCACCGCACGTGCCCGGGTTGCCGGCAGTCAACAGCGGCAACCTGAGCCTGGCCACTGGCGAGATTCCGGAGGCCTGAGGTTTGCGGACGAACGATCCGGTGACGGGGTCGGCGGCATGGGCGAGCTTCCCGCCGGGTTGCAGGACGGGTAGGGCGGGGATCGTAACCGGCTCCGCCTCGAGCGTGGCAGGGGCCGCAAGGCGATGTCATCGGGCGCCCACTCGAGGCCCCCGTGCCCCCGGAGCTACGGGATTGCATGTGAAGGATCGCTCGTCCCTACTGGGCCAAGCCGAGGACGAGAGACCGCCCCACCGTTTCCGGGGCGGGTCGGCTCCGCGGGGCGGGGTCATTCGGCCCTATCCGGATGGCTCAGCAAGGCCGACAGTCGGTACGGACGGGAACACGATCGATCGGAGGTCACCCACGATGGGCACACCCGCAATCCGCACCGAGGGGCTGACCAAGCGCTACGGGCACTTGACCGCCCTCGATCATCTCGACCTCGAAGTGGCGCCTGGGGAGGTGCTCGGCTACCTGGGTCCCAACGGCGCGGGGAAGACCACGACAATCCGGCTCCTACTCGGCCTGATCTCGCCAACGGAGGGCCGGTGCTCAGTGTTCGGGATCGACAGCCAGCGCGATCCGGTGGCCGCACATCGCCGGCTCGGTTACGTTCCCGGGGAGCCCAGCCTGTGGCCGTCGCTCACCGGAGCAGAGACGCTGCACCTTCTCGGCAACGTCCAGGGCCGTGTCGACACCGCCTACCGGGACGAGCTCATCTCCCGGTTCGATCTTGACCCGAACCGGAAGGTCCGCGCCTACTCAAAGGGGAATCGCCAAAAGGTGATCCTGATCGCCGCGTTGATGGGGCGCCCCGACCTGCTGGTTCTGGACGAGCCCACCAGTGGGCTCGATCCGTTGATGGAGCAGGCGTTCCGGAGGACCATCGCCGAGGCCAAGGAGCGCGGCCAGACCGTGTTCCTCTCCTCCCACGTCCTGAGCGAGGTTGAGGCACTGTGCGATCGGGTGGCTATCCTGCGAGCGGGTCGGCTGGCCGAGGTGGGGACGCTTGCCGAGATGCGCCACCTCTCGACGCTGTCGGTGGAGATCCTGTTTGACGGGACGCCGCCCAATCTGAACGGGGTGCCCGGCGTCAGCGCCGTCTCGGTCGACGGCCAGCGTGTACGCCTTCACCTACAAGGAGAACTGCAGCCCCTCCTGGGTGTCCTCCACGGCTGCCACGTGCGACAGCTCCTCAGTCGGCAGCCGACGCTGGAGGAGCTCTTCATCGCCCACTACGGCCCGGAGTCCGAACCCGCTTCGCTGGCGCCCCCGGCACCAGCGAGCCGGGAGGTGGCCGGTGTCAGCTGAGCTCTTGGCCCGATCCTCGACTCGGCCAGCAGGTGGTCCCGCGGCCGCAGTGGCCCGGCGCACGGCTCGCCAAGCGGTCCGCGCAACCTGGGTGTGGGCTTTGGGGTTCGGCCTCTATGTGTACGGGTCGGCGACGGGATATCAGGGGATCTACAAGACCCAGGCAGCCAGGGAGAACTTCGCCCGTACGCTGGGTACCAACCCCGGTCTTGCCGCGATGATCGGCGTGGGGCGCCGGCTCGACACCGTCGCTGGGTTCACCGCCTGGCGTTGTCTTGGCATTGTGAGCGTCGCCGGTGCCTTGTGGGCGCTCCTGCTCAGCACTCGGCTGCTCCGTGGCGAGGAGGAAGCGGGGCGGTGGGAGCTCCTGCTGACTGGCGAGACGACTCGCAGGCGGTCAGCTGTCCAGGGTCTGCTTGGCCTCGGCGTCGGGTGGGCTGTTCTTCTGGGCGTGGTCACAATCCTGGCGGTCGCCGCCGGACGGGCCGTGTCCCCGGCGATACCGGTGAGCGCGTGCTGCTACTTCGGTCTGACCCTGGCCGCCGGCGGGGCCATCTTCCTCGCCGTAGGAGCCCTCATCGGGCAGCTGGCCGCCACCCGGCGCCAGGCGGCCGGAATCGCCGGGGGGGTCCTGGGCATCTGCTACCTACTCCGGGCAATCGCCGACGTAGGCTCCGGGTTGCACTGGCTGCTGTGGGTCAACCCGCTCGGCTGGGTGGAAAACCTCCAGCCGCTGGTCGGTTCGAGTCCGTTGTGGCTGCTGCCGGGCGTGGCCCTGTGCGCGGCGCTGTGCGGATTGACGGTGCACTTCGCCGGAGTCCGGGACCTGGGGGCCAGCCTGCTGTCCGCCCACGAGGCTTCCCGGGCTGACGACCGTCTCCTGGGAAGCCCGGCGTTGCTGGCAGGACGGCTCGGCCGGGGGACCGCGGCGGCCTGGTTGGCCTCGATCGCGCTGGCCTCGCTCTTCTGGGGGTACATCGCCCGATCGGCGGTCTCCGCCCTGAACCCGACGATGGTCAAGGCCCTCGACCGGATCGGGGCGACGCGGGGAGGAGTTGCCGGGATGCTCGGGCTGATGTTCTTGGTTGTCGCCACAGCCATCGCCCTGGTCGCTGCCGGCCAGGCGGCCGCGACCCGGGAAGAGGAGGCGACCGGGCGACTGGAGAACCTGCTCGTGCGCCCAGTCGGACGCTGGTCCTGGCTGATAGGGCGACTCTGCTGGTCCGCGGCCCTCTTGATCGCGCTAGGCGTGATCGGTGGCGTCTTCATGTGGCTCGGATCGTCGGCCGCAGCCGGGGGAGCCGGGTTCGGCCAGGTGCTGGAGGCTGGCATCAACGTCGTGCCGCCGGCGCTGTTGCTCCTCGGCCTCGGGACGCTGGTGCAGGCCGTATCGCCCCGGCTGACGTCGGCCGTCGTCTACGGCCTGATCGGGTGGGCCTTCCTCATCGAGTTCCTCGGCTCGGCCGTCAAGACCAGCCACTGGGTGATGGACACATCGCTCTTCTTCCACATCACCCCCGCCCCGGCGGCCAGCCCGGGCTGGACTGGGCTCGGAGTCATGGTGGCGCTGGCCCTCGCCTGCGCCGCGGCGGCGGGCATGGTGTTCCGGCGTCGCGACCTGGCTGACGCCTAGCCTTAGCGAGCGATATCCTCATACTGCCCAGAAGGGCGTGCAGTCTCCGCCTGCACTTCGCTGGTTCGTGCCGTGACGGTTCGCCAGGCGAGCCACTTCGCCTTCTGGATCTTTTGTGCGCAAAAACTCGCATATATATGACCGCTTTTTACGCACAAAAGCGTAGCGAGGCGTGCCACCTGGATTCGCCAGACCCTTGACACCCGCCGGAGATCCGCACAAGAGCCCCGGTGGCGCGGGCCTGGCGGGACCTCGATCGGGACCTCAGCGAGCTCATCGTCGACACCGGCTTTGCGCCCTGAAATTTGACTCGTCCGTGCAGATCTTTCAGGTCTAGCGACGCTAGCTCACGGGTGACCACCAGGTGGCGGAAGTGCCCCCAGGCGCATGCGGTTCGCCGCGTTCCGAACCTCGTCCTCGAGCCGGGCAAGGGTTTGCCGCTGCCAAGGCTCAGATGGCCTTCGATGCGTCGTAGCTGTTCCATGCCGCGAGCATGCGCCGGCTAGGTAGCTCCCGGTGGGGCCAGCTGGCACAGGAGCTCAGGGAGGGCCGGCTCGGTGGCCGTCGAGGATCCTGAGCCCATCCTCGGCCGCAGGGCCCCGGCTGGCTGACGCATCGGCGTTCCGGCCCCGTCCGCCATGGGCCGCACCCTCGAGGTCGTATGCTCGGCTGCGGTGATGGAGCGGAGCGATCGTCGGGGATGACGGAGCTAAGTGGGTCAGTTCCGGGCTCTCCTGCCGCGTATCCGTCGCACCGCGTCGCCGATGTTGGCCTCCGGGACGGCTCGACTCTGCGCGTGCGTCCGGTCCTGCCATCCGATGCTGACCAGGTCCTCGCCCTCTTTGGCCGCCTATCAGACCAGTCGTTGGCACGCCGGTTCCATGGCTTCCACCGGCTCACCCCTGCCGAGGCCCGGTACTTCTGCACCGTCGACTATGTCACCTCGTTTGGGCTCGCTGCCGAGCATGGGGCGGGCGCCGCACGGCGCATCGTAGCCCTCGCCAGCTACTTTGCCACCCGACCCGGCGTCGCCGAGTGCGCCTTCGTGGTCGACGAGGCCATGCAAGGCCATGGCCTCGGGAGCCTCTTGGTCGAGCATCTGGCCGAGGCAGCCGCCGAAGCAGGGATCTCGACCTTCGAGGCCGACGTCCTCGGTTCGAACACCGCCATGTTGGAGGTGTTCGCTGCCACCGGGCTGCCCTTAGCTCGCCGGATCTCGGCGGGCGAAGTCCACCTGGAGTTCCCGACCTCGCTCACCCCCGCCGCGCTGGAG
The DNA here is from genome assembly GCA_036781065.1 of Actinomycetota bacterium. Classification (GTDB taxonomy): domain Bacteria; phylum Actinomycetota; class CADDZG01; order JAHWKV01; family JAOPZY01; genus DAIQBQ01. Next base: position 358 of record DAIQBQ010000005.1, on the reverse strand, counting down.
GCCTTCGAGCGTCGGGAAGCCACGGCTGCCGCGGCCGGGGTGCGTACCTTCCTGCAGCCCCAGACCGTCGCCGTCATCGGTGCCTCGGAGCGCCTGGGATCGGTGGGGGCGGCGATCTTTCACAACCTGCTCAACTGCGGGTTCCGGGGCACCGTCTACCCGGTCCACCCCCACGCCAAGTCGGTATTGGGCGTGGCCTGCGTGCCGTCTATCGGCGCGGTGCCGGCGAGCATTGACCTGGCCGTCATCGTGGTCCCCGCGGCCGGCGTTCTGGACGTGGTCCGAGAGTGCGGCGAGAAGGGTGTCCGGGGGCTGCTTGTCGTCTCGGCCGGATTCGCCGAGGTGGGTGGCGAGGGGA
>DAIQBQ010000004.1:0-27084 GCA_036781065.1 Actinomycetota bacterium | reverse complement strand
CTACTATCCTGCCGTGAGGAGTATTCCGTACGTTCCTGTTGGAAGAGTCGCGGGATGGAGGGTGGGCGTTTGGGTGACGGCGTCGCGGTCCTGGTGCCGGTCCGCCGGGAGGGGGCCGGGATCCTGGACAGCCTGCCGGCGGCGTGGCGGGCCGCTTGCACCGCCAGCGCCACACTGAACCTCCTGGTCGCAGTGGACGCGCCGGAGGCGCTCGCTGCCGCCAGGTCGTTCGCCGGCCGCCATGAGGCGGTACGGGTCCATGCCCTGGCGACGGCCGGAAAGTGGCCGGCCTTGCGCCACGGTGCCGGCGTGACGGACGAGCCGGTGCTGGTGCTCATGGATGCCGGTGTCCGGCCAGATCCGGATGCCATCGCCCTGGTCGCCCAGCCGGTGCTCGGCGGGCGCGCGGAGGCCTGCGGCTGCCGCATCGACTGCCCGCCGTCGTTGGCGGGGGCCACGCCGGAGGCAGCACTGATCAACCACTGGGAACAACGCAACTGCGATGCCTGGCACCGGGTGCGTTCGACCGGGCCCCAAGCCAGCTGGTGCGTCGCCGGTGGCCTGTACGCGCTCCGGCGGGAGTCGTTCCCGGCCGAGGTCCTGGTGCCCGGGCTCGACGACGCCTCGGTGGGGGCGCACCTCCTGGAGAGCGGCGCCCGGGTGGCCTACCAGCCCGCCAGCCGGATCGGGTTGGCGTCGTCGCCCGACTACCAGCACTGGTTCCGCCGCAAGCTGCGGCACCGGCGGGCGTGGCTGGCACTGGGCACCCACCGCCCGGCGTTGGTGGCCTCCATGCGCTCGATGCTCCTGGGGGCGCTGGACCAGGTGTGCGACCCGTGGGACTGGCGGGACCAGCTGCTGCGGGCGCACCACCGCAGCTTCTGGCGGCTGGCCGCGGTGGCCGAGGCCGTCCAGCCGACCACCGCCGACAGCTGGTAAGCGGTGGCCCGCTCGCCGGCGCTGGTGAGCTGCCTGATGCTGTCCCGCGACCGGCCGGAGATGGCGGCCCGGGCAATGCGCTCCTTCCGCGACCAGACCTACCCGCGCCTCGAGCTGGTCGTGGTGTCCCAGGGCACCGCGGCCTACCGCCAGCTGCTGGCGCGCCTCGGCCGCGAGCAGGGTGCCGGCAACGTCCGGGTCGTGGGCGCCGGGCCGGGACTCACGCTTGGGGCGCTGCGCAACCTGGCCGTCGACGCCGCCGCCGGCGAGCTGGTGTGCCAGTGGGACGACGACGACGGCCACCACCCCGAACGGGTGGCCCGCCAGGTCCAGACCCTGGTCGAGGAAGGGGCGCGCGCGTGCTACCTGACCGAGCACCTGCACCTCGTGGCCCCCAGCCGGCGGGTGTACTGGATCGACTGGACCCTGAACGAGGCTCGCCCGGACGAATACCGGGTGTTCCCCCCCACCGTGTTGATGGTCCGCGACCCGGCGCTGCGCTACCCGGAGGAGGGCTCCCGGGCGATGCACGGCGAGGACCTCTCCCTGGCCGCCCAGCTATTCCGCGGTGGGAGGGTGGCCACGGTGCGGGCCTCCGGCTGGCTCTACCTGTACGTCTTCCACGGCGCCAACCAGATGCCCAAGGCCCACCACGAGCGGCTCACCCAGCGCCGCAGCGCCGGTGCGGAGGTGCTGCGCCGGCATGCCGCCGCCATCGGCGAGGCCCTGCGCTCGTTCGGGTTGGACCACCCGCTTGAGGTGTGCGGACCGGAGGGGGTGGCGTTCGGTGTGCGCTGAGCGGTCGCTGGGACTGGCTGTCGTCGGTTGCGGCGCGGTCGCCCGGGCCGGCTACCTGCCGGCGCTGGTAGGCAACGACAGGTTCCGGCTGCTGGCCCTGGTGGACCGCCACGTGCCCAACGCCCTCGAGGCAGCGGCCTGCTACCGGGAGCTTGGTGGAGGAGACCTGCCCGAGGTCGTGGGCCGGCTGGAGGACGTCCCGGCCGGGGTGGGTGCCGCGGTGGTGGCCACGCCGGCGGCATCGCACGCGGAGGTAGCGAGCGCCCTGCTGGCCGCCGGCACCCACACCCTGATCGAGAAGCCGCTGGCGCTGGAGCGGGCGGAGTGCGAGCGCATCCGGGCCGCCGCAGCAGTCGGTGGCGCCGTGGCCCGGCCGGCGCTGGTCCGGCGCCTGTACCCGTCCTCGGCGTGGGTCGCAGCGGCCCTGGCGGGCGGCAGGTTGGGCAGGCTTCGCAGCATCCGGTGGGAGCAGGGCCAGATCTTCGGTTGGCCCCTCGCCAGTGCCGCCACCGTCGATCCGCGCCAGCCCGGCTCCGGGGTGCTCGAGGACCTCGCTCCCCACGCCTTCGACCTGCTCACGCGGTGGCTGGGTGGCACCCCCTCGGTGGAATGGGTGGCGGCCAATGGCGACGGCGCGGCGGCCAGCGAGGTAGCCGTGGGGATGTCCGCCAGCGGCGCGGGGGCCGGGGCGGCGCCGGCGGGGACCCCGGTGGCCACGGTCGTGGCCGAAGTGCACCTGAGCTGGCTACGCCCGCTGGCGAACCGCTGCCTGCTGGTGGGCGACGCCGGGACGCTGGCGGTCGGGCTGGGGCGCCGGGCGGAGTTCCAGTGGTGGGACGAGCGGGGAGCCCCGGTCTCCTCGGGCGAGATCCCGGCTGCCGATGCGGAGGGTGACCTCAGCCTGGCATGGCTGTTCCGCCGCCAGCTCGAGGAGTTCTCCCAGGCGGTGGCGGGCGGGCCCAGCCAGCTGGCGAGCCTGGACGAGGGCTGCACCTGCGTCGGCCTGGTGGAGTCCTGCCGCAGCCTGCCCCGGCGCGTCCTGCCCCGGCCGTGGCAGGCAACCCGTGGCGGCGCGGTTGCCGGAACACGCAGCGGGCGCAGCCGGGGGAACGGCCAGCGGGTAGCAGTGACCGGCGCCACCGGATTCTTGGGCGCGGCGCTGGTCGAACGTCTCGCCGGCGCGGGCGGGGCCGCATGGGTGGCTCCGCCTGGGGAGGTGACCGCTGTTGCCCGGGCGTGGGGCCGGCTCGCCCGCCTGTCGCACCTGGACGGCGCCCGGCTCCGCGTTGCCCTGGCGGACGTCCGTGACCGGGAGGCACTGGTGCAGGCCTTTCGCGGCTGCGACGTCGTGGTGCATGCCGCCTTCGGCAATGGCGGCACGCCCGAAGAGCAGTGGTCGGTGACGGTGGACGGGACCGCCGCGGCTCTGGCGGCGGCAACTGCCTGCGGCGTCCGTCGCTTCGTGCACGTCGGCTCGATGGCCACCTATGACACTACGGGGCTCGCCGGGGGTGACCGCCGTACCGACGCCCGGCTCGACTCCCGGCTCGACTCCCGGCTGGGCCCTCGGCTCGACGAGGATTGCCCGGCCCTGCCGGCCGTACCCGGCATCGCCTCCTACGCCCAGCAGAAACTGGCGGCGGAGCAGCTGGTGGCCCGGGCCGCCGGTGGCCCGATGGAGGTGGTCTCGCTCCAGCCGTCGGTGATCTACGGTCCCTGGGGGCCCAACTGGACGGTTCGGCCGCTGCGTCGCCTTGCGGCGGCGGCGGACGACCTGCCGAGTGGCAGCGGCGGCGGGGTGTGCAACGCCATCCACGTCCACGACGCCGCCGATGCAGCCGCCTTCCTGGCCAGCGCGCCGGCGGTGGACGGGCTACGGCTGCTGGTCACCGGGCCCGACCAGCTGGGATGGGGAGCGTTCTACGACCTCTACCGCGACCTGCTGGGGATTCCCCGGCCAGCCCGCTTCGACTGGTCGCAGGCGCGGGAGCTGTACCGGAGCCCGGTGGTGGTAGATGGGCGCCGGTTGGCTGCGCTCGGCTTCGTGCCGCGGGTCGGCATCGCCCAGGGGATGGCCCAGGTGGCCACCTGGGCCGCCTGGTTCGGGCTGTTGGGAGAAGCGCCCGGCCCCGGCCCCGTGGCCCGGATACCCCGCCCGTGACCCAGGGAGGTGCCGGCTGGTCGGGGCGGCTGGGCTACGGCTGCTGGCGGTGGCGGGACCTCGACCTGATCCGGGCCCGCGGCCTGGTTGAGCGGGCGGTGGAGGCGGGGATGACGTTGGTGGACACTGCCGACGTCTATGGCCTCCCCGGTGGGTCCGGTCACGCCGAGGAGTTACTGGGCGCCGTGCTGGCAGAGGCGCCGGACCTGCGCGCCCGGCTGGCCGTTGTCACCAAGGGCGGAATCCGCCCCGGAGTCCCGTACGATTCCGGCCGGCGCCAGCTGGTGACGGCGTGCGAGGCATCGCTGCGCCGCCTGCGCACAGAGACGATCGACCTCTACCTGGTACACCGGCCCGATCTCCTGGCCCACCCGCAGGAGGTGGCCACGGCGCTAAGCGAGCTCCGGGCGGCAGGCAAGGTCCGGGAGGTGGGCATCTCGAATTACTCGGCCGGGCAGGCGAGGGCGCTGCTCGCCCACCTTGACTGCCCGCTGGCGGCCGTGCAGATCGAGTTCAGCGTGCTGCATCTCGACCCGCTGGACGACGGGGTGCTGGACCTGTGCCTCGAGCGAGGCATCACTCCGATGGCCTGGAGCCCGCTGGCGGGTGGGAAGCTGGTCGACGGGGGCCGGGGGGAACTGACCCGCCAGCTGGATCTGCTGAGCGAGGCGCATGCCACCAACCCGGCGGCGATCGCTCTTGCCTTCCTCATGGCGCATCCGGCCGGAGTGGTCCCGCTGGTGGGCACCACGGACGTACGGCGGCTCGGCGCCTGCGCTGAAGCGCTGGGGGTGCGGCTGGGCAAAGCGGATTGGTACGCCTTGCTCGCTGCCACCGGGCGGGCACTGCCCTGACCGGGCCCTGGTGCGCGCCGGTGCGGGCGTGCCTCGCCGGCGAGGACCTGGACTGGTTGGGCGGGGAGTGCTGCTGCGTGGCGCTGGACCTGCCAACGACGGTGTCGCTGACGGCCGGGCAGCCGGCCCCGGCTGCGTACCTTACGGCGACGTGGCGTGCGGTCGGCGGCATCGGCGAGCCGCCACCGCTGCGGGTGCTGGCGGCGGCGCCGGTGGCATCCGGGCTGTCCACGTCCACCTCGCTGATCGTCGCCCTGCTGCAGGCGTGCGCCTCCCTGTCGGGAGCGGGCGTGCTGGCGGCGGCCGACCTTGCGGGGGTGGCCTACGAGATCGAGTTCGCCTTCGACCGCGGGGGCGGCATGGACCAGGCCACCATCGTCCAGGGCGGGGTACGGCTCATGTCGGGGGCTCCCCGCGGCCTGCCGCGGTTGCTTGCCGAGGCGCCCTGGCCTGCTGCGTTCGCGCTGGCGGTCATCGCCTCCACGGAGCCCAAGTCAACCCGCGACCACATCGCCCGGGTACGCGGGCAGCTCGCCCATGGCGACCCACTGCTGGCAGAGTACGCGCGGGAGGCCAGCCAGGCCGCCCGGCGGGCCTGGGACGCACTGTCGGCTGTTGACCTCGTTGCCCTGCAGCGGGCAGTCAACGACGCGCACCGGGCGATGCGTGACCGGCAACGGATGTCCACCCCGGTCCTGGAGGGACTCCGGGCGGCTGCCCTCCGGGTCGGCTTCGGCGGCGTGAAGCTGTCCGGCGCGGGCGGTGGAGGAGCGCTGATCGCGGTGGACACCGCCGCCGCCGTCCCCCGGTTGGCGACCGAGCTGCGACGGGCACTGCGTCCGGCCCAGGCCGAAGTGATCCCGGCGCGGGCGGCGGTCGCCGGATGGTACCCGCCCCGGAGGAGCACCCGCGAGGTTTGAAGGTTCGCACCCACGTGGGGTGTGGGTCACGCTTCAAACCTCGCCCGGGGGCCGGCCGACGGATGGCAGGCCTACAGCCGGTAGACTCGCTCGGCGTTGCGGGAACCGACCAGGCCCGCCAGCCGCACCGCCTCCTCGGGTGGCATGGCGCCGTCGGCCGTCCAACCACCGACAAGTTTTATGAGGCTGTTCCGGAACTGGGCGGCACCCACGAGAAAGAGCTCCGGCAGGGCGTAGCCGTCGGTCGAGAACAGCAACTTGCCGAACGGGGCGAGCTCGAAGAACTCGCCGAGGACGAGCCCGGCCTGCGCCCCGACCTGGGCGATGGTGAGCCCGACGTCGAGGTAGACGTGCGGGTAGACCTGAGCCAGCCACCCTGCCTGCCGGTGGAACGGGTAGCAGTGCAGGAGCACGATCGGAACGCCGATTGGCTCGACGGCGGCCAGGAACGGTTGCAGCAGGGCCGGGTCCGCCTGGGCAAGCCTGAGGTCGCGGTCCCCGAACCCGGCGTGCATCTGGATCGGCAAGCCACAGTCGACGCCGCACCACAGGACGAACCTGAGCAAGACGGGATCCTCGATGCGGCCCGGCCCCGGCTGGGACAGCCAGCCTGCGGCCGCCCGGCGCACCTCGGTCGAACTCGGCCGGCCCAGATCGGCGTCGAAGCCGTAGCGGTAGGCCAGGATCGACTTCACCGCCACCGCGCCGGTGGTTGCCTCGGCCAGGGCATCGGCAAACGCCGACGCAAAGCCCTCTGCGGTGGGATCCTCCGAGGCCACCTGCTCCGCCACGGTCTCGAGCCGGACCACTTCCCGGACCCGGCCGCCGGCCAGCGCACCGAGCTGCACCGGGGACATGAGCGCCGGTCCAGCCAGCCCGGTATCCACCAGGAACTGGGACAGGCCTGCAGCCCGAAGGAGCCGGTGCGCCACCTCATCGGCCCCCAACCGGGCGCGGCGCTCCAAGTAGTCGACGATCGGCGCCCCAGCGGGCAGATCGAGCACCGGGGCGCACCAGCGCCGGATCGCCAGCCCCAGCGCCCCGTCGAGATAGGAGACGTCAGGGGGTGCCGGGAGGCTGGCTTCGGTGGCCGCGATCTCGAAGGTCGCTGCGTCGTGAGGACCAGCGAGAAGCACGTGGCAGTGGCCGTCCACCAGCGGCATCTCGGCGACGCTGGCGGCGAAGTTGCCCGCCGGCATCAGTGTTTCCAGCGGGTGGCCGCCACGATCTGCTCGTCGGCCTTTCCGGCGAACAGGTCGATTTCGGCCCGGCGCACGGCCAGAAAGGCCTCCCGGAGCTCATCGCCAAGGGCTGCCGCGAGCACCCGGTCGCGTGCCAGCCGGTCGACTGATTCGCCAAGGCTTACCGGTAGGCGGGGAGGCTGCAGCTCGGGCCGGAGCGAAGCCGGGTCCGTGGTGACCTCGGGGGGAAGTCGGAGCCCCTCGTCGACGGTGGTGATGGCCACGGCGACCACGGCCCCCACGACCAGGTAGGGGTTGGCGCTGGCGTCGACACACTTGAGCTCGATGTTGGCTGACCAGTCGGCAAAGCCCGGCGTCCCGGCGATCAACCGGATTGCCGCTTCCCGGTTCTCCCTTCCCCAGCACTGGTAGGCCCCCGCCCAGTGCTGGGGGACCATGCGCAGGTAACTGGCCACGCTCGGTGCCCCGATCGCTGAGAGGGCTGGCAGGTGGTCGAGGAGCCCGGCGACGACGGACTCACCTCGCCGGCTCAGCCCGTGGGGGCCATCGCCACCGGCGAACAGGTTGCGCCCTTCGGACCACGCCGACAGATGCAGGTGGCAGCCATTGCCGACCTGGCCGGCAACGACGACGGGGGCAAAGGAGGCTCGCAGGCCATGGGTCTGGGCGACGGCCCGGATGGTCTGCTTGACCAGGACCAGGCGGTCGGCCGCCGCCACCGGGTCCGCCGCGGCCACGGACAACTCCAGCTGCCCGGGGGCGTACTCGGGATGGAACTGGTCGACCGGGACCCCCTCGCCGGCCAGGGCGGCGAGGACGTCCCGCACGTAGCCTGAGAGCTCCACCACCCGGATCATCCCGTACGCCGGCCCTGCGCAGGCGGGCGTGGTGCCGTCCCCTTCGTCACGGCCGACGAACCACTCGACCTCGAAGGCCATGCGGAAGGCCAGGCCGGCTGCCGCCGCTTGCTCCACCAGACGCGAGGCGAAGCGACGCTGGTCCGCCGCATAGGGCTCCCCCTCCTGCGTCCGGCGGTCAGCCGCCGCCCACGCCCACCCGGGCTGAGCAACCAGCGGCGTCAACCGGTTGAGATCCGGGAAGAGCCGGAGGTCGCCGACCGGGCCGCCGATGTGGGTGGAGGTGGTGATGGAGTCGTCGACGACGAACACGTCGAACACCGGCGACATACCGACACCACGTATGACCGCGTCGACCAGGCGCTCGGTCGGCACCGCCTTCACCCGTGCGATCCCGGCGTTGTCTACCCAGGTCAGGGCGACGGCGTTCACCCCTCGCGCGCCCAACTCCTCGGCCAGTTGCCGAGCCCGCTCCGCTTCGTCCAGCCCGTCCATAACGTCCAACCCCAAGTGTCCCGGCTCCGGGCGCCAGCGGGCAAGTGGCTGGCCACCGGGCGAGCGGCCCGGCAGCCCGCCGGCCGGATCTACCGGCGCAAACCAGCTGCGGGCATCAGGCGGCGGCGCCGAGGCATCGTTCAGGTGAGCGCCAGGCAGGTTACGGGTGGCAAGCCTTCCGCCGCCAGCTCCCAGGTCGCCCCCTCGTCCACCGACGCATAGACGCTGCCGGTGGCCGTCCCGAAGGCGGCGAGGCCCGCTGCCGAGGAGGCGTCGAGGCACAGGCTGTCGATGTTCCGGTCAAACCAGTCGGGCAGCCCCGTTCGGCAACGTTCAAGACCGGAGCCGTCGACCGCCCCCCGGTACAGCGCGCTGCGCTGGCCGCCCGGGCCCTGCGATGCCGAGACCAGGACGCGATCGCCGATGACCGCCACCGCTCGGCAGTAGCGTGCGTGGAGGCCGCCGGCGTGGATCGTCCACGAGTCGCCGTCGTCGTCGCTGACTGCCAGCCCTCCGGCGCAGGCGGCGTAGATGCGCCCGGGGAGGAGCGGGTGCGCCAGGACCCGATGGACATCGGCGTGGATGTCGATCGTGGGCTCCCAGCTGGTGCCGCCGTCGCTGGAGCGGAGCACGCCACCGACATGGACGTTGACGAAGATGGCGTGGTCGTTCCCGGTGATCGAGCGGGTGTCGGGCGGACCGCCCCAGGGCGTATACCAGGCCGCCCGGCCGTCTGCGGTGTCGAATCCGGGAAGCGGTTTCAGCGCCTCCCCCTCGAGCCGCAGCAACCGGGCTTCACCGGTGCCGACCAGCACACCGGCCCGGGTGCCGGCGACGCAGGCGCCGCGCAGCCCTTCGAGGCGGGCCACCCGGCTCCAGGCCCACTCGTGCCCGTCTCCGACCCGCTGGAACGCCTGCCCGGCTGCAAGGTGCACCGACCACAGTTCCTGCCCGTCAAAAAGCGCCCACAGCACCCCGCCGCGCTCGCTGAGCGCGCTCACGCGGCGATCAGCGCAGACCGGTGCGGAAACGGGCTGCCCGCCTCCTCCGACGTCGAGGCCCCACAGCCCGCGCTCCGTGCCTACGGCGATGACGGCCATCCCATGCTCTATTCTCCCCGCCCACGCCCACCTTCACGGCGCGCCGTCGCAAGCTCCGCCCCGCCGGTCAACGTCACGGGGGCCGGGGTGTGCCGGGCAACGATTGCCTCGACGTCGGCCCCATCCGGCAGCGTGCCAAAGGCCAGACCGCCCTCGCCGCCCAGGCGGGAGGCGCAAAAGGCGTCGGCGACCGAGGCCGGGGCGTGGCGGACCAGCAGCGCCCCCTGCAGCACCAGCGCCATGCGTTCGGCCACCCGCCGGGCGGCTCCCTGGGCCGTTCCCGCTGGCCTCTGGTCTCGCCTCAGGTCTCGCCGCAGGTCGGCGGCGGCGGCGTCAAGCCGGCGGTCCGCCCCCCGCGCCCGGCCTACCTCGGCGTACAGCGCCTCGGCCGTCTCCGGCTCGCGAGCCAGTGCCCGGAGGATGTCGAGCGCGTTGACGTTGCCCGAACCCTCCCAGATCGAGTTCAACGGGGCCTCCCGGTACAGGCGCGGCGCGATCGACTCCTCGACGTAGCCGTTGCCGCCCAGGCATTCAAGAGCTTCGGCCACGGTGGCGGGGCCGCGCTTGCACACCCAGTACTTGCCCACCGCCGTGCCAATCCGGCGCAGCTGCGCCTCGTGCTCGTCGGCTCCGGCTCGCTCCAAGGCCCCGGCCAGGCGCATCGCCAGGGTTGTGGCCGCCTCGGACTCCAGGGCCAGGTCGGCCAACACGTTGCGCATCAGCGGTTGGTCTGCCAACCGCTGGCCGAAGGCGTACCGGTGGGCGGCGTGATGGGTGGCCTGGGCGACCGCTTGCCGCATGAGTGCTGCGGTCCCAGTGATGCAGTCCAGCCGGGTGGCGTTCACCATCTCGAGGATCGTGCGGATGCCGCGCCCTTCCTCGCCGACCATCCAGGCCACAGCCCCGGCAAACTCCACTTCCGACGAGGCGTTGGCGCGGTTGCCCAGCTTGTCCTTCAGGCGCTGCAGGTGCATGGCGTTCCTGGTCCCATCGGGAGTGACCCGCGGCAGGAGGAAGCAGGACAAGCCCGCCGGGGCCTGCGCCAGCACCAGAAAGGCATCGGACATCGGGGCCGAGCAAAACCACTTATGGCCGGTCAACCGGTACTGCTCGCCCGGGCCGCGCCGAGCGACGGGCTCCGCTGCTGTCGTGTTGGCTCGCAGGTCGGATCCGCCCTGCTTCTCGGTCATCGCCATGCCACACAGCGCCCCGGCCTTGTGGTCGAGCAGCCGCAACCCGGGGTCATAGCTGCGGGAGGCCAGCTTGGGGACCCACTGGGCGGCCAGCTCCGGCTGGGCCTGAAGGGCCGGCACCGCGGCGTAGGTCATCGAGACCGGGCACCCGACTCCCGCCTCGACCTGCGACCAGAGGTAGAAGGCCGCGGTCCGGGCGACATGTGCCCCTTCCTGGCGCTCCACCCACGGGGTGGCGCCCATGCCGGCAGTCACGGCGGCTTCGAGCAGACGGTGCCAGGCGGGGTGGAAATCAACCTCGTCGATACGCCGTCCGAACCGGTCGTGCGTGCGGAGCACCGGCGGGTAGGCGTTGGCCTGGAATCCCCAGGCGATCGCCTCCGGGGTACCTGCCAGCCGCCCGATCTCCCGCAACCGGCCGGTGGCCGAGGCGGCCCCCTCGCGGATCACCGCCTCGCGGAGGACGGGGTCGGAGTCGAAGAGGTTGTGGCCCTCGAGCGGCGGGGGCTGGTTGCTCACCGGGTCATCGCTCACCAACAGCCCTCGGTCACCAACAGCCCTCGGTCGCCAGCGGTTCCCGCGGAATGATATTCGCGCCGCGGCCGACGGGTCGCTTAGGGCGCGCCCCGCCGGTGAATCCGGTGGACAGGAACCGTCTTGGTCACGTTGACTTGAGCAATCGCCCGACGAAAGGAGGACCTCGTGGCCGAGAGCGAGGTGCTGGTGGGGACCAGGAAGGGATTGTTCGTGCTGCGCGGCGACCGGAGCGGCCCGCTCCAGATCGCTGCCCGGTGCTTCGAGAAGGAATCTGTCGAGTACGCCTGCTTCGACCCGCGCACGGGCACCTACCTGGCCGCGGTCAGGCACTGGCCGGAGGAGATCGCCCAGATGTTCCCCGGGAGCAAGTTCGGCCCGCACATCTACCTGGCCAGCGACCCAGCCGGCGACTGGGAAGACACGGGTACTCCACAACTCCCCGGCGGCGAGCAGGTGAGCAGCATCTGGGTGATCCAGCCGGGGGCCGAGGAGGGCGTCGTGTGGGCCGGGGTGCAGCCCGCCGCGCTGTTCCGCAGCGACGACGGGGGCCGGACCTGGCAGCTCAACCAGGGGCTCTGGGACCAGCCCACCCGCCCGTCCTGGCAAGGCGGGGGGGCCGGGTTGTGCCTGCATTCGATCTGCCCCGACTTGACCGATCCGTCCCGGATGTCGATCGCCATCTCGGCCGCCGGCGTGTGGAGCACCGGCGACGGCGGAGCCAGTTGGCAGCGCACCGTAACCGGACTGCCCCGTTGGCCAGAGGATGCCGACGACGACTCCGCCATCCAGTGCGTCCACAACATGCACCGGACGCCCCGCCGGCCGGACACCCTGTACATGCAGTTCCACGGTGGGGTGTTCCGCTCCGACGACAGCGGCCAGCACTGGGACCCGATCGCCGATGGGCTCCCCTCCAACTTCGGCCTCCCGCTGGCGGTTGACGCCAACAACCCCGACCGCGCCTTCGTCATCCCGCTTGCCTCGGAGATGGACCGGGTTACCGCCGAGGGCAAGGTGCGGGTCTTCGAGACCCGGGACGGGGGAAACCAGTGGCAGGCACTCACCAACGGCTTGCCCCAGAAGGACGCCTACCTCACCGTGCTCCGCGAGGCGTTCACGGGCGACGGCAACGACCCGCTCGGCTTGTTCTTCGGAGCGACCTCGGGCGACGTCTTCGGCTCGGCCGACGGTGGCGCCTCCTGGTACACCGCCGCCGACCACCTGCCGCCGGTGCTTTCGGTCCGGATGGGACGGCTTCTGCCAGCGGTCCGCTGAGGGCAGACGAAATCGCTGGCCATCCGGCCGCGCTCGATGCTGCGGCCCGAGTTTTTTGGGTCCCCGCGGCTCGGGTAGATGGTGAACATAAACGTACACGGCGCGGGCAACTCCAAAGGCCGTTGCGTCCCGATGTCTCCCGGCCCGTTTGTGGACGTTTGATCAGAAGGAGTTTCCGGATGGCGATGTTCTTCGAGAATCCGGCATGATGACATGGAGGTCCGCACGCAGAACATCGATCCCCAGGACGAGCCCGACGCACACTCCCACTGCCGGAGCGCGCTGTTCGGGTCCAGCTCGCAGACGATCCCGATCGTGGACACTCAGCTCGTGCTGGGCCGGTGGCAACGGGTCTTCTTCATCGAGCTCGACCGAGCCCGCCCGCGCAAGGTATTCATACAGGTCCTCGGGGAATGACCGACGCAGGTCCTCGGGATATCCCGGCCGCCTCGCCGGGGAGCCGGGTGCTCATCGTCGCCGCCAGCATGGGAGCGGGCCACAACCGGGCGGCGGCGGAGCTGGGCCGGCGGCTGGCCGGCGCCGGTGCCTGCATCCGCACGATCGACTTTCTCGGCCTGCCCGGCGACGCTGCCGGGGAACGGTTGCGGCGGACCTACGAGGTGATGCTCCGGCGCCTGCCCTGGGCCTATGGGGCGTCGATGCGGGCCTGGGCGCGGGCACCGGGAGCGATGAGCGCGATTGTCGCCCGGCGCACCGCGTGCTTTGACCGGCCGTTGGCCAACGAGCTGGCGGCCTTCCAGCCCGACGTCGTGGTCTCGACCTACAACCTCGCCAGCCAGTCGGTTGGGCGGGTGAAAGCGGCCGGCGGGGGGCCGGGCAAGCTGGTGACCTACGTGACCGATCCCGGCGCCCACCCGTACTGGATCCACCCCCACGCCGAGGCCCATCTGGCGGTCACCGAGCGCACCGCCGAAGACCTGGCGCGGCTCGGCGCCCGCGGCTGCACCGCCGTAGCCCCACTCGTCAGGCCGGGTCTTGGTGCCGCCGCCAGCCGTCGCGCTGCGGTCCGCCATCGGCTCGGGCTCAGCCCGGACAGCCGGGTGGCCCTCGTGAACGGCGGCTCGTTGGCAGTGGGCAGCATGGTCCGGACCGTCGACCTGCTGCGTGACTGCAGAGAACTGACGGTCGTCGTCCTCTGCGGCCACTCGACGTGGCTCCGAGAACAGATCAGCGCCTGGCCGCGGGTGCTCCCGCTCGGCTGGACCGACGACATCGCCGGCCTGCTCGGCGCAGCGGACGTCCTGGTCGACAACGCCGGCGGCCAGACCTGTATCGAGGCGATCGCCGCCGGGCTCCCGGTGGTGCTCTACCGCACGCTGCCCGGGCACGGCCGGCTCAACGCCGAGACGTTGTCCCGGGCCGGGCTCGCCACCCACGCCCTGAACGAGCAGGAACTGCGCGAGGCGGTATTCGACGCCGAGCCGCCGCCGGATCCGTTCGCCGGCGCCCGCGATCCGGCGGCGGAGGTCCTGGCCCTGGCCGGGTCGGCCGCGGTCGCCGGCTAACCTCCACCCCCCGGATCCGCTGACGGCACCGGATCGGAGCCGGCGAGGAGCGGGGAGCGGGCGATCACGACGGCTCCAGCGCCCATCACCAGCCCGCCCGCGATGGCGAGGATCATGTGTACGCTGCCATTAATCGGTTCGCGAAAGGCGAAGACCGCCCACAGCAGCGCGGTGCACGGGTCGAGCAGGCTGACGCCCGGCTGGGCGGCGACCAGGTCACCTGCAATCAACGCCGACTGGAATACCAGGAATGCCAGGACGCCGGAGACAATCATGGCGTAGGTCTGCCAGGCGCTCAGCACGCCGAGCGGGCCGTCCGGGAACCGCCAGGTCATCCCCTTCATCAGCGCCGCGGAAAGACCGAACAGGATGCCGGCCGCCGCCCCAAACAGCGCCGCCCGCCTCCCTCCCTTCGTCCCGAGAGCAACGACAACGAGCAGAGCGGCGAGGGCGCCGGAGGTCCCGACGCCAAGCGCCCAGACCGCCCCTGGGGCATGCGGAGCGCCGGCGCGGGGAGCGAGGAAGCCGACCAGGGCTGCCAGGCCGGCGGCAAGCAGCGCGGTTGCCGACCACTCCCGGGCATCCAGCCGAACGTGGAAGACCGCCCCGGCGCCGACGAGCGTCAGGGGAAGCTCCAGCACGATCAGCGGCTGGACGAGGGCAAGCGGGCCGTAGCGCAGGGCAACTGCCATGAGGAGGAAGGAGCAGGTGGAGGCGGCGATGCCCACCAGCCAGATCGGCTTGTGGGCCAGGTCCCAGAGCAGGCCGAAGTGAAGCTCCAGGTGTTGCGGCTCCCGCCGGTCGGCGGTGCGCTGCAGCAGGTTGCTGACCGCGTTCAAGACGGCCGCCAGGACGGCGACGACAATGCTCAATCGCATCCTCGGGTCCACGTTGCCTTTTTTCCCGATGAGCGAGCCACCGGCCACCCGCGGCGCTAAGAAGCCGGCGGTGAGCGTCGGTCCCTGGGGGGTTCCAGTTCTGTGCGTGATTGAGGACAATATTTGTCCCTGGACGCGCACAGAACCAGGGACTACGACGGGGCGGCGGGGGTCCGACGGGTAGACGGTGGCAAATCGGTGACCCTTCAGCCCAGCCAGGTCGCCAGGCGCGCTTGCTCGTAGTCCTGCTTGCGCCGGAACTGGGCCTCGCTCACCTCGGTGATGCCGACGTCCGGTTCCGGCTCGGCGAAGAAGTTGCCCTCGACCGTGGCCACGGTCTGGCCGGGGAGCTCCAGGAAGCAGAACCCGTGCCCGTCGAAGCTCGCCTCCTGGCCGGTCCCCGTCAGGTCGCGGACGAGATTCCTGGCGGCGACCACACCCTCGGCGGCGGCGAACACCCCCGCCTTGGGCACGGCGAACTTGGCAGTCGGGACGTGCGTACAGTCCCCGACCGCGTAGACCCGCTCGAAGGCGGTCCGCATGGTGTGGCGGTCCGGCTCGATGAACCCGGAATTGCCAGCCAGAGGGCTTCCCCGGACCACTGGCGGCGGGGAGGCGGCCGGGACGCCGAGCAGGATCCGGTAGCTGAACGCCGAGCCGTCGGCGTAGTGGACCACGTGGCCGGCGTGGTCCACCCCGGTCACCGCGCGCCTGGTCAGCAACTCGATGCCGCGCTCGGCCAGCCGGGTCGCCACGTACTGGCTGGCGCCGGGGCCGGCGACCGGCATCGTCCCCGGTTGCGGTGTGGAGATGGCGACCTGCACGCCTCCCCGGGCGCCGCGGGTGCGGAGCAGCTCGTCGACGACGAGGACCGCCTCGAACGGCGCCGGCGAGCACTTGAACGGGACCCCGAGGATGGCCACCAGCACCGAGCCACCGTCGACCGCCGCCAGAGCTCGCCCGATGGCCTTGACCTGAGCGCCGTCATAGAGGTCGTAGGCATCCGGGCCGGCCGTCATCTCCTGATGGGCCGGCGGCGGGCCCGCACCGAGCGCCACCAGCAGGCCGTCGCCGGCGAAGGTGCCGGCGGAGGTATCCACCCGGCGCGCACCGGGGTCGATGCTCGTGATGTCCGCCTGCACGAAGTGCACGCCGCGATCCGCCAGGCTGGCGAGCGAGCGGGTGCCTCCCGCAAGGTCACGGACGCCGGCAAGGTCCCAGAGCTTGGCGAAGCCCATGAAGAAGGAGTCCCGTCGGTCGATGAGCACGACCTCGGCCCCGGGGAGGAGCTGGCGTAGCTCAGTGGCGGCGGCGAGGCCGCCGAAACCGCCGCCGAGGATCAGGACCGTGGGCACGAGCTGCCTCCTGTGGTCGGATGGCCGGGCTACCCGCGAATCGTAGCGGCGATCAGGATCGTGCGGTGGGAAATCTCGAAGCTGACTCCGGAGCGGTCGACGGTCGAGCGCTCTTCCCCCAGGAGGCGTTCCCGGACGCCCGCCGGGAGGGCCGCGTGGTGTGGGAGTTGAGCCCGTCCCCCTTGACCCGCGCGGGCGGCCCGCTTGAGACTGGTGTGAAGATGAGCGGCAAGCCGACCGGGCCACCCCTTCCCGCCTGGGTGGCGGTGTTCTGGACGATCGCCGGGTTCCTCGACCTGGCGACCGCCCTGCTGGAGTGGTCTCAGCACAACGTCGCCGAAGGGGCCTTCTACACCGTGATCGCCGTGGTCTGGTTCGGCGGCGGGATGGTCTGGCGCCGCCAGCGCCGCCGGGCCCGGGGCGGCTGACCGGTCAAGCGTTTGGCAGGTCCGGGGCCGGGCAAGATCGAGAAATGACCAGCCCGGAGGGGCTACGCCAGCTCGCCGACCTCGGGCTGGCCCTGGTCCTCTCGGCGGCGATGGGTGCCGAGCGGACAGTACGGCGCAAGAGCGCAGGCCTCAGGACCCACGCCCTCGTCGGCCTCGGCGCGGCGCTGTTCATGCTGATCAGCAAGTACGGATTCAACGACGTGATCCTCAAAGAGAGGATCGTCCTGGACCCGTCGCGTGTTGCCGCCCAGATCGTGAGCGGCATCGGGTTCCTCGGCGCCGGCATGATCTTCACGCGCCGCCATGGCGTTCAGGGCCTCACGACCGCAGCGGGCATCTGGGCGACGGCGGCGGTCGGGGCGGCGGCGGGGGCCGGGCTCCCGATCCTGTCGGTGGCGACGGCGGCGGGCTACTTCCTCGTCGTGGCGGGGTTCCCTTGGGTGGAGCGACTCGTGCGCAGCGTCCCGGACGAGTCGCAGACCATCACCGTGGCCTACGAAGGTGGATCGGCGGCCCTGGGGGACATCCTGTCAACGGCCGACGATGCCGGGTACGTGATCGAGGGCGTCACCCTCAGCCAGGGCGGCGGGGGCCCGGGCGGGCGGGAGACCGGCGAGGCGACCCTGATGCTGGAGGGTCCTCCTGCCGGCCGGAACGGCCTCCTGGCCGCTTTGTCCGGCATCCCGTCGGTCACTGCGGTCACCACCGGGAGCAGCTCCCCGGTCGCCGATCACCCACCGGTCGGGTCGTAGCCGCCCGGCTAACCAGGTTCCGGGCCCAGGCGCAGTGGCAATGAGCGGATGCCGACTTCGACAACGTACCAGTGCGAACCTGGAGGCCGGCCGCCGACCAGTGAGGTGGTGCTGCCTTCACTCATGAGATGGGGCCAGCACCCTTGGCTACGGCCGGCAGCGCCCCGACAATGGTCAGTGTGGTGGGGGCCGGTTTTCAGGCGGGTGGATTCGTCGACGTGGAGGGTCGGCCATGAGCCGTGCCGACCTGCGCGTCGCCCGCTACCGGGCGCGGGCGACCGCTCGCCACCGGCGCGGCCAGTTCCTGGGCCTCACGGTGCTGATCGGCCTGCTCGGCGGCCTGGCGATCGCCTCGGTCGCCGCTGGCCGCCGGACCCAGTCCGCCTACCCCGAGTTCCTGGCGAGCACCAACCCGTCGCAGGTCGACGTCTCCCAGTTCCCTCCCAACAGCTCCTCGGAAGCCCCGTCCTACTCTGCATCGTTCGTGCAGGAGATCGGCCGGATCCCCGGGGTGACCCACGTGTCGACCGGGGAGGCGCTCCAGGCCGTGCCCATCGGCCCCGACGGCGCCCCGGAGCTGCAAACCACGGGTGAGATCACCCCGATCGGAAGCGTGAACGGGGCCTTTTTCGACCAGGACCGGCTCACCCCCATCCGGGGAAGGATGGCCGACCCGCGGCGGACCGACGAGTTCGTCATGACGGCCGCAGCCGCCCACCTCCTCGGCTTCCAGGTTGGCCAGCTCGTCAACTACGGCTTCATCGACCCCACCCAATCCCCGCCCGCGCTCGTGCTGACCCTCCGCCTCCGGCTCGTAGGCCTCGTGACCCTCAATGATCAGGTGGTCGAGGACGACGTTGACGCCGTGCCCACCTTCGTCGTGTTCACCCCGGCGACAACGGCGAAGGTCTCTGCCAGCTTCGTGGCAGCCGGGCTTCCCGGGTTGGCCGTCATCGTGTACGACCTCCAGCTGGCGGCCCACGCCAACATAGCGGCCGTCGAGCACACCTTCGTCCAGGATCTCCCGACCGGCGCCGAATACCAGTTCCACCTGCTTGCACCAGCGGTCACGAAGGTCGAGCAGTCGGTGCGCCCGGTCTCCATCGCCCTGGCCGCCTTCGGCATGTTCGTGGCCGCCGCCGGGTTGTTGATCGCCGGCCAGGCGATCACCCGGCAGGTCCGTGCGGGCGCTCCAGAGCGGGCCGTCCTCCGGGCGCTGGGCGCGCCCCCGGCAGTGACGATGGCGGACGCACTGGCAGCCCCGGTCCCGGCCATCCTGGCCGGGGCCATCCTGGCCGGGGCCGTAGCGGTGGCCCTCTCCCCCATCGCTCCGCTCGGTGTGGTGCGTGCGGTCTACCCGTTCAAGGGCATCGCCGTCGACTGGACCGTGCTCGGCGCCGGCATCGCAGTCTTCGTCGTGGGCCTGGGCGCCTGGAGCGTGGTCGCTGCCTTCCGGTGGGCACCACAGCGAAACCGACCCGCCTCGCCGCCGAGCTCCACCCGGGGGCTGCACGCGCTGGCGGCCGCCCCCCGGCTCGGCCCCTCCGCCGCGGTCGGGATCGGGTTCGCCTTCGACACCGGCGCCCCCGGCTCGGGGATGCCCGCGCGCTCGGCCATGGTCGGCGCGGCCCTGGCGGTGGGAGCCATGGTCGTCACGCTGACCTTCGGCAGCGGGCTGGCGACGTTGGTGTCCACCCCCGCCTACTACGGTTGGAACTGGAGCTACCTGCTCGATGCCAGCAACAACGTCCCCCCGCAGGCGGTCGCCCTGCTGGCGAAGGATCCCCTCGTCGCCGCATGGGCCGGGATCGACGATTCGCAACTCAGCATCGACGGGCAGACGGTCCCGATCCTGGCCTGGGACACCGCGACCGTGACCGCCCCGGTCCTGTCCGGGCACTGGATCGCCGACAGCTCGGAGATCCTGCTCGGCCCCACGACCCTTGCCGAGCTCGGCAAGCGGGTGGGCGACACGGTCGTGGTCTCCTACGGCTCCCCCCAGGACTCCCCGCTCTACATCCCGCCGACCCGGGTGACGATCGTTGGCACCGCCACCATGCCGGCCATCGGCTACGTCAGCCAGGTCGCCGACCATGCCTCGATGGGCTCGGGGGCGATCGTGTCCAGCGGGTTCCCGCAGGCCGCCGCACTCGAGGGTGAGAACAACGCCGACCCGACGCTGAACGGCCCCAACACGGTAGCCGTCCAGCTTCGGGAGGGGGTCAGCTCCGCCGCTGGTATAGCCGACATGCAGCGCATCGCCGACGCGGCCAACGCCGTCTTCAACGCCGACCCCAACGGCATCGGCGACAGCGTCTTCGTCCTCCCGGTCCAGCGCCCGGCCCAGATCGTCAACTTCCGCTCGATGGGTTCAACGCCGGCCCTGCTGGCCGGAGGCCTGGCGCTCGGCGCCGTCGTGGCGCTCGGCCTCACCCTGGCCTCGTCGGTCCGCCGCCGCCGGCGTGATCTTGCCCTGCTCAAGACGCTCGGCTTCACGACTGGGCAAGTCGCCGGGGCGGTCGCCTGGCAGGCCTCGGTCGCGGCCGTGGTGGGGGTTGTCGTCGGCGTGCCGCTGGGTGTCGCCGCCGGACGCCAGCTCTGGATCCTGTTCGCCCGCAGCATCGCCGCAGTTCCGCACCCGACGGTGCCGGCGCTGGCAGTGGCCATCGTCGCCGCTGGAGCGCTGGTCTTCGCCAACGCGGTTGCCGCCCTTCCGGCCCGGGTGGCGGCCCGGACGCCGGCTGCCGAAGTGCTCCGCTCCGAGTAGGGCTGCGGCTCCGGGTAGGGCTGCGGTCCGAGTAGGGAATTGACGATAGGAAATGTACAGAGGCCCGAGCTTGGCATCGACCAAGGAGGATCGCCCATGACCGACGTCCCGTCCCCTCAACCCGCAGCCGCAGCGGGAGACAGCGAGAAAGAACCGCCTGCTCCCGCCCCGAGAATCATCATCCCGAAGATCACCACCTCCCCGCGGCTTGAGGCGGCCATCGATCTCGACAAGCTGAGCAAGCTCCTCGACGACCTTGACGAAGGATAGGCCGGGGCCGCCATGTCAGGATTAGCGGATACCGCCGGGGAAGCCTTCAACCAGCTGATCCTCGATGAGCTGGCGGTGGAGCGGAGTCTCAAGGATTCGTTGGCACAGCGGGGCATCACGGTCGTGACGACCTCCGGGACGCTGGTGACGCTGGTCTTCGCGTTCACCACACTCACGACCTCATCGAAGGCAAGCCCCTTCCAGGCGCTGGCACCCTGGATCAGAGGGCTGTTCGTCGCCGGGCTGGCCGGGTTCATCGTGGCGGTCGCGCTCGGTATCGCCATCAGCCTCCCGCGCAAGTACAACGAGGTCGACGAGGGTGGGTTCGCCACCATGCTCGATCCCCGGTACTGGTCGGCCGCCGATCCGGTCGAGGGGGCTCGGGCGGCAGCGACGGCCCGTACCGAGATCATCGCCACCTTCCGTCGTGACAACGCGACCAACGCCCGGCTCCTTCGCTACGCGATCCTGGCCGAATTTGCCGCGGTGTCGCTGCTTGCGGGTGCGGCCGCCGGGATCGTGCTCCCCGGTTAGCCTGCTGTCGTTGGCACAACATCGTTCACAGGTTTATCCATATGTGTTGATAAATCATGACTTCCCGCACAGCGTTGTCATACGCTGGACAACAGGCCACCGCTGGCCGTCAGCCCAACCGGTACACCGAAACGTGCTTCTCGCTGGTCGCCGTGAACGGCGACCGGTCCCACCCGCCCCAACGCTGCTCGAGCGTGAGCCCGGCCAGGCGGGCCATCACGTCGAGCTCCGCCGGCCACGCGTAGCGCAACTCCACCGGGTACAGCCGGTTCTCGGTGGCGGTGACCAGCGCATGGACGGAGCGGACTTTCTGGGCGACCGGGTCGTGGACCGAACTCTCCAGGACGACCCAGTCGGCGGCGAGCAGCGTCGTCGCCGTCCGCTGCCCCCGGTCGAAGCGGCACAGATCCGGGACGAAGGCCTCCACGACGAACGCCCCGCCAGGGCCGAGGTGTTCGGCCACCGACTGCAGGCAACGCAGCTGGGCCTCCTGGTCGGGCAGGGCGAAGAAGGTGTTGAAGGCGACGAAGACCAGGCGGTAGCGCTCCCCGCCGGGCAGGGCAGTGAAGTCGCCGATCGAGACCGGGATCGCCTGGCCCCCCGGCTTGGCCCGCAGCTGGTACACCATCGCCTGCGAGGCGTCGATGCCGTGCACCTCGACCCCCAGTTCGCTGAGCGGCAGGGCGATCCGGCCGGTCCCGATCCCGAGCTCCAGCACGGGTCCGGTCCCCGCCAACGAGGAAACAAATCCCGCCGCCAGGCCAGCGTCCGGGCCGGGAGGGTAGAGGAGGTCGTAGATCGAGGCGATGCGGTCGCCGTAGGTCGACGCTTCGTAGCGTTCCACGAGGCTAGGGGAGCAGGCCGGCCTCGCCTGCCACCAGCCCGAGGCCCTCGATCCCCAGCTGCAGGAGCTCGTCGACCCCGATGCCGATGCTCTCCTCGCAGCCGCGGATCTCGTCCCGGTTGACGCCGGGGGCGAACGACCGTTCCTTGAGTTTCTTCTTGCACGACGAAACCTTCATGCCGATCACCTTGTCCGGCCGGACCAGCGCACAGGCGACCAGGAACCCGGAGACCGCGTCGGCGGGCACGATTGCCTTCGACGGAAGGTCGGTGCGGTACTGCTCGTGGGCGTGGGCGAGGACGCCGTTGACGATCCCCTCCTCGACGCCCGCCTGGCGCAGCCATTCGGCCCCGACGTAGGCGTGCCGCTCCAGGTCGTCGTGGGTCTGGTCCATGTCGATGTCATGAAAGAGCCCGACCAGTGCCCACCGGTCCTCGTCCTCGCCGAAGTGCCGCGCGAGCCGGCGCATCACCCCTTCGACTGTGATCAGGTGCCGGATGGTGATGTCCTTCTCCGTCTTGGCTTTGACCAGCGCCAGCGCCGCGTCCCGGTCCACGCCGCCCAGTATCCCAGGCGACCACCGGCTTGCCTCATTCAGCGACGTCTTCGCTAGTGGTGTCCCTCAATTACGGCGACATTCGGCTCATTTTCGGGACACACCACTAGAAGACGCGCAGCCGGTTGACCGGCCACAACCGCACGATCGCCTGGCCTACCACGCTGGACACCGGGATCGCCCCGAAGTACCGGGAGTCCTGGGAGTCGCCGCGGTTGTCGCCCATCACGAAGATGTCGTGAGCCGGGACCACGTACGGGCCATAATCGGTCATCGACGTCGGCTGCCGGGCATTGGCGTCGAGATAGGGCTCGCTGACCTGGTGGCCGTTGACCGAGAGCCTGGCGTTGCGGATCTCG
Organism: Actinomycetota bacterium; assembly: GCA_036781065.1. Lineage (GTDB taxonomy): Bacteria > Actinomycetota > CADDZG01 > JAHWKV01 > JAOPZY01 > DAIQBQ01. The sequence goes on along the minus strand of DAIQBQ010000004.1, from coordinate 4,463 downwards.
ACGGTGTCGCCGGCAACCGCGACCACCCGCTTGATGTAGTCCTCGCTCGTCGACGGCAGCCCCAGGTCGGCCCTCACCGTGTTGACGAAGCGCTGAAACCCCGCCGGCGGCGGGGGCAGCTCGGTGGCCAGCGGGGGCGCCACGAACACCACGATCTGGCCCGGTTTGGGGGTGGAGAAGTCGTACGCGAACTTGGAGACCAGGATCCGGTCGTTGATCAGCAGGGTGTTCTCCATGGACCCAGAGGGGATGTAGAACGCCTGGATCAGGAAGGTCTTGATCAGCACCGCGACGGCGATCGCCACGATGACGAGGACCGGTAGCTCACGCCAGAACGAGCGGTCCCGGTCGCGCTCGGCCCGCCGGCGGCGCACGTCGGGCTCGTGCCGGTCACGGGCAGCCCGGCGCCGGCGCACGTCGGGCTGCGGCCGCTCGTCGTCCCGCGAGTCGCGGGTGTGGCTGTCGGTGAGCATACGGCGGCTTTCTCCCCCCGGGCCCAGCGGGGCCTCTCTCCAGTACCTATCGGCCGGAATCCGGCCGCCATTGAGGGGTCCGGCCCGCCACGCGTCACGGCGCCGGGTCCGCCCAACCCGGCGCCGTGGAAGCCGTCCGGTGAACCGGTGCGGCTATGGCGTGATGTCCTCGAAGGTCCCGCCGTGGGCCCGGACGCTGGCTCCGTTGCCCTGCGTGCCGGTCTCAGCGGGACCCATCGGACCGAAGACCGCCTCCTCGCTGGCGTAGAGGTACAGCGGCTGGCCGTTGTAGGTCGCCTGCCAGGTCCCGTCGCCGGTGCGGATCGCCCCGACCTGGCCGCTCAGGCTCCCGTCGACCTGCACCGGGCCCTGGGTCAGCACCGGGATCCAGCTGGGATCGCAGTCCCGGCACACGTTCTGGTCGTGGCGGCCGGCGAACGAGTACACCGTGACCGACACCCCACCGGGGACGGCGTTCGGGTACTCCTCCACCGCCAGCGCCGGCGACCCGCCAGGCAGGATCTCGGTAGTCAGCACCGCCGGCCCGGAGGCGAAGGTGCCGTGGCTGGCCGAGACGAGCGACCACAGGCCATGCCACGGCGGCAGCGGCGCCACGGTCTCGAGGAAGTGCTGGCCGAACGGGACGAACGGGTTCGACGGCGGGTCGAACAGGTACAGCGGGTGACCGGCGTAGGTCACCTGGGCGCCGATGCCGGGACGCCACACGACCCCGAGGAGCCACTGCTTGACCCCGGGGCCGGCCACCGGGTGGCCGGTCGTGGTGAACGCCGGCCACTCGTCGGTCTGGACGCCGTTGAGGAAGTCGCTCTCCGGGCCGGTGCAGGTGATGTCGCCCTGGAACGTGGTCTCGGTCACCGTGGTGCAGCCGAAGTGGCCGCCGTCATCGCTGCTGATCGCGTACAGCGGTGCCCCGGCCAGCGGACCGCTTCCCCCGACCGTCAGTACCGGCCCGAAGGCAGCGGTCGAGAGCGCACTCACAACGGCCCCGGTCGAGCCGCCGTCGTGCGGGTCTGCGCTTGCCGGGGGGACCCCAAGGACCGTCCCCAGGCCGACCGCGAGGACCAACCCCGTCGCGGCTCGCCGCTTGATCTCCGATCGAACGCCCATCGCCCCCCCTTGTCGTCGGTGCCAACCCCTGGCTGGCTTCACTGCCGACGGTACGCTCGGAGCTCGGCGACATCGATGGGGGCACCACGAGACTTTTTAGGGGGTCACCCCCACGGGGAGGAGCGGCCAGCACGAGCCCCACTGACACGCCGTCGCGTGCCGCCGGGCGTCAGGCGGGAGGGGCCGAGCCGAGGTCCCGGTCTGGGTCCGCGCCGGTGTCCGGTGCCTGGAGCTCTTCGGGTTCAGGGAGCAACGTCCAGACGTGCTCGCCGGTGATCTCGATGGTCAGCTGGTGGGTCCGGAGAAACTCCTCGGCGACGCCGTCGTGCTGGCGGTCGTGGAGCTCGTCCGCATCGGAGTAGCGGCGGTAGGGCCGGAAGGCCGGGCAGCCGCAGGAGCAGATCCCCTCACCGAGGGCGTGATCGAGCTCGAGGCATCCACAGAGGCAGACGATCATCGCTTCGCCTCCCGACCTGGCTTCCGGCTGTTCCGGCACAAATTATAGCGCCGGCCTTGACTTGTCGCTGTCATTTGTGATATGGGCCCTCGACCTTTTTGGCCCGCCACGTAGGGACGCTGGCGGCGCCCCGGGCGTGCGGGCAGCCAGGGTAGCCGGGATGCGGCGATCATGACCGCGGCGGCCAGGACGATGACCTGCAGGTGGGATGACCGAGCGGTTGCCGGCGTGCTTGCTGTGGACGCTGTAGGGGGCCGGGAGGGCTGCGATATGCTCGGCCGGACGTGGGCATCCGGCTGGTTCTGGCTGAGGACCATTACCTGGTTCGGGAAGGCGTCCGGCGGCTGATCGAGACCGAGCCTGAACTGGACCTGCTGGCGGTGTGCGCCGACCTCGATTCGCTGATGGCGGCGGTTGAGGAACACCGTCCCGACGTCCTGCTCACCGACATCCGCATGCCGCCCACCAACACAGACGAGGGGCTGAAGGCCGCCGAGCGGCTGCGCTCGCTCAACCCCAAGGCGGGCATCGTGCTGCTCAGCCAGTACGCCGATCCGGAGTACGCCCTCGCCTTCCTGGAGCACGGCTCCCGGGGCCGCGCCTACATGCTGAAGGAGCGGGTCTCCGAGCTCGGCCAACTGCTGACCGCGGTGAAGGAGGTGTTCTCCGGTGGCTCCTACATCGACGCCAAGGTGATCGATGCGCTGGTGGCGGCACGCAGCCGGACCGAGGCGTCGCCGCTGACCCAGCTGACGCCACGGGAGATGGACATCCTGGCGGCGATGGCGCAAGGCCGGAGCAACGCCGGCATCGCCGCCGCGCTGTCACTGTCCGACCGGGCGGTCGAGAAGCACATCAGCTCGATCTTCACCAAGTTGGGCCTGACCGAGGAGTGGGAGGTGCACCGCCGGGTCAAGGCGGTGCTGCTGTTCCTGGCCGAACGGCCGCAGCAGGGCTGACCGCTCCACGCCGCGCGGGGCACATCCCACTGTCCTGATCCCAGGCGGATTTCGTACGGAGAACAGGACAGCTCGGCCCCGGCAGGAAGCCACAAAGCGGGCCACGGCCTCGCTCGCGCCTAAAGCGCGCGCAGCGCCGCCGGCGCCACCGTCCGGGCCGCCAGCCAGGCTGGCAGCAGCGCTACCAGCAGGGCGACGGCGATCGATCCGGCGGCGATCAGGCCAACCGCCGGCAGCGGGACGATGGTGCTCGGCACCACCCCCGCCTGGCTGGCGAAAAGCTGCCAGGCAACCCGGCCAGCCGCCGTCCCGAGCGGGATGCCGACGACCGCGGCGACGACCGCCACTGTGGCCGCTTGCCAGACGACGGCGCCAGACACCTGGCCGCGGACGAAGCCGAGTGACTTGAGCACCGCCAGCTCGGTGCGGCGGCGGTTAAGGCTGACCAGCAGCAGGTGGGCCAGCGTCGCCGCCCCGAAGATCGCCACGACCAGGCCCAGCAGCAGCGGCAGGTTCAGCGCCTGCCCGAAGTTGAACAGGTCGATCGGCTCCTGCGGCAGGGACAGGTCGTTGCCGAGGTCCCGGGAGACCGTCGCCGCCGCTGCGGCGCCGGCCGGGCCCGGGGCAACGCCGATGAAGAAGGTGTCCTGGACCGGGGCGCAGGTCGCCAGCGGCGCCCCGGGCGGGCAGGCGCCGGCCGCCAGGGCGTCGAAGGTCATCGCCGCACCGCTGCCCTCTCCGGTGGCGTCCGGGAAGAGCGGCAGCGTCACCCGGCCGACCACCCGGAACAGCCGGGCGCCACCGCCGGCGTCGACCGAAACTGTCGAGCCGAGGTGGACCCGGAGCTCGTCCATGGTCTTGGTCCCCAGTGCGATCTCGCGATCGCCAGCAGGTGCCCGGCCCTGGATAACCGACAGGGACATCGGGCCTTTGACCGCGTCGACCGCCAGCACGTTGGTCTTCCGGCCGTCGACCGCCACCTGGCTGAGCGTCCCGCCGGACACCGCGGTAACCCCCTGGATCCCAGTGAGCACCGGTTCCACGTAGGGGGCCACGTCCTCCCCCGAGGACACCACGCCGATGGCGTAGTTGTCGCCGTAGAGCCGGGGCGTTCCGATCAGATGGTGGAGGCTGACGCCGAAGATCACCGAGCCGGTCACCGCGATCAGCGCCACGACCGTGGCCAGCAGGGCGGTCCCCACCGGGATCGCCGACGTCCCGGCCCCGCGGCCGACTGCATTGGCGACCCCGACGAGCATGCTGGGCGAGGCCCCGGCGCGGGCCAGCTGGCGGGACAGCAGCGACGGGCGCCGCTCCGCGGCCGCGGTGACCCCGAAGCTGCCGAGCCTCCGCCGGGTGGTGCGGGCGGTGGCGGCGGCGCCGATCGCCAGCACGGCCACGGCAACAGCGAGCGCCCCCAGCGCCAGCACCGGAAGGTCGATCGTC
>DAIQBQ010000003.1:0-28816 GCA_036781065.1 Actinomycetota bacterium | reverse complement strand
GACCAGCCCGCCGAGCAGCCCCCGCCCAGAGACAGCTCGATGTCGCAGCGGAACGCCGGTGGTTCGGCGGGCATCATGGCGCCCCGTTCCCGCCGAGAACGGCCTTCAGTGCCACGACGAGCCGGTCGTCCTCCTCCGGCGTCCGCACCGCCACCCGCACATGGTCCGCGGTGAGGCCGGGGAAGGTGTCGCAGCGCCGGACCGCGATCCGGCGCTGCAGCAGGGCATCCCGCACGCGTGGCCCGTCCGGGACCCGGAGCAGCAGGAAGTTCGCCGCCGAGGGCCACACGCTCACACCGGGAAGCACGGCAAGGGCGCCCGCCAGCCGAGCGCGTTCGGTGGCGACCGCGGCGGCCACCGCGTCGAGCTCAGCTCGGCTGGCGGCGTAGGCCTCCAGCACGGCAAGGGCGGGAGTGCTGACACTCCACGGCTGCCGGGCGGCACGAAAGGCGGCGACCACCTCCGGCGGCCCGATCAGGTAACCGGCGCGCAGGCCGGGGAGGCCGAGGACCTTGGTAAGGCTGCGGACGACGACCACCCCCGGCAGGTCGCCCCGACCGGCCAGCGACTCCGCCTGCCCGGGAACGAGGTCCATGAACGCCTCGTCGACCACCAGCAGCCGCCCGGGCGCCGCCAGTCCGGCCAGCACCTCCGCCGGGTCGAGCGTCCCCGAGGGATTGTTGGGGTTGCCGGTGACGACCAGGTCGGCCACGGGATCCACCGTTTCCGGCCGCAGGGCGAAGCTGGCGGGGTCCCGGAACGCCTGGGTCACGGCCACCCCCCGGGTGCGCAGCGCCAGCTCCGGTTCGGTGAACGAGGGGTGGACGCACACAGCCCCGGCCACCGGGAGGCCCGCCAGCAACCAGAACGCCTCCGCCGAGCCGTTGACCGGGAGCACCTCTTCCGGGCGGCGGCCGTGGAGCTCGGCCAGCGCCCGCGTGGCCGGGCCGTCGTTGGGGTAGCGGCCGAGCTGACCCATAGCGGCGTCGAGCATCTTGGCGATCCGGGGTGGGGGGCCGCCCGGGAGGACACTGAGGGCGAAGTCAAGGTCGCCCGGGCGGGCCTCGGCGTCGCCGTGGTGGCGGAGCGCAGCGAGATCGGCGCCGGCGCCGGGCCAGGCCAGGTCCGGGGCAGCCGGCCGCTTCAGTGGCAGCGCCTGGCCGGCGACCACCAGCAGGACCGAGCAGGCCGCACTGGCCAGCAGTTGGCTGGCTTCCCCGGCGACATCGGTGAACCGGCGGGCGGCCGGGTGAGCGGCGACCCCGCCCAGCCCGGTCTCGTCGGCGACGACGATGGTCGCCCCGTCGCGGGCCGCCGAGGCAGCGGCAAAGGCCGCTACCGCCGGAAGCACCGGCCGGCCGGCGGCCAGCAGGGAACTCACCCAGCCGGTGAGGTTCTCGATGACCAGCGTCGCCGCTCCGGCGCCGGCCAGGTCCGCCCCGAACACCGCAAGCGGGTCCGGCGCCTCGACGGTGCGCCAGCCCGAAGGCCGCCGCTCCCGGTGCCGGGCGACCCGCTCGGCCATCTCCGGGTCACCTTCCGGCGGGGAGACGTAGGTAGCCAGGTAGATGACCGGGATGCCGGGCGGTGTGGCTGCGGCAATTCGCTCAGCCACCTGGCTCTTGCCCGACCGCACCCCGCCGATCACCAACGTCAGCACGGCAGACCCGCTCCGCCGCCGGCCAAGCGGGCTTCGGCCAAGCGGGCTTCGACCAAGCGGGTTTTGACCAAGCGGGTTTTGACCAAGCGGGTTTTGACCACGGGCAACGCCGCCGCGCCCCCGCCCTCGATCAGCCGGGTCAAGGCGGTGGTGTCGACATGCCTGGTGATCAGGTCACCGAGGACGTCGAGCCGGGCCTCCCGGATGCTGGCGAACGGACGGGATCCGGGCTCCCAATCGATGGCCCTGGTGGCGGCGACCCAACTCAGCACCGCACGGCGGAAGCCGTCGCGCTCAAGGACGCCATGCCAGCAGGTGCCGAGCACCGCCCCGGCCCGGCACCCTTCCTCAAAGCCGGCCCCACCGGTGGCCCTCTCGGCGGCCCCGCCGGTGGCGGAGACCTGGAACAGCGGCTCTCCTCCGGCACGGCTGACCCGGCCGTGGTGGATCTCGTAGCCGGAGACGGGTTCGTCGCCGAAGGCGGAGGCCGACCCCGACGGGCGGGCCAGGACCTTGTCCTCGGTGAACACCGTGCTCACCGGGAGGAGCGCCAGCCCGGGGAGTTCACCGCGCCGGGACTCCACACCATCGACGATGCGCTCGCCGAGCATCTGGTAACCGCCGCAGATCGCCAAGATCGGGCCGCCAGCCCGGCCCCGGGCAACGAGGGCTTGGTCAAGACGGCGGCCGCGCAGCCAGTCCAGATCAGCGACCGTCGACTTCGTTCCGGGGAGCACGACCAGGTCCGCCCCCGCCACCACGCCGGCATCGGCGGTGTAGCGAACCCGGACCCCCGGCTCGGCGGCCAGCGGGTCGAGGTCGGTGAAGTTGCTGATCCGGGGGAAGCGGATCACGGCCACCTCCAGCGCCGCCTCGCCTCCGGCCGGTGGCGGCGGCCGCTCCAGCGCAAGCGAGTCCTCGGCGTCGAGGGCGTGGGCCAACTCGGCCAGCCACGGGACGACACCCAGCACCGGCCGGCCGGTCCGGCGCTCCAGCTCGGCGATGCCGGGCTCCAGCAGCGCCGGGTCGCCGCGGAACCGGTTGATCAGGAAGCCCTGGACCCGTGCCTGGTCGGCCGGGCTGAGCAGAGCCAGCGATCCGAACGCCGAGGCGAACACCCCACCACGGTCGATGTCGCAGACCACCAGGACCGGGAGCCCGGCCGGCTCGGCGAGACCGAGGTTGGCCAGGTCGCCCGCCCGGAGATTGATCTCGGCGATGCCCCCGGCCCCTTCGCAGACGACGACGTCGAACCGGCGGCGAAGGTCGTCCAGGGCGGTCAGGACGACCCCCAGCAGCGTGCCTCGCCGGTAGTGGCCAGCCTCCACGCCCCCCTGTGCCTGGCCCATGACGATGAGCTGCGACTCCCGGTCGCTGGTTGGCTTGAGCAGCACCGGGTTCATCGCCGCCTCCGGTGGGATCCCCGCCGCGGCGGCCTGGACAAGCTGGGCCCGGGCGATCTCGGCGCCGTCCGGCGTGACTCCCGAGTTGAGCGACATGTTCTGCGCCTTGAACGGCGCCACCGCCACGCCCTGGCGGTGCAGCCAGCGGCAGATCCCGGCGGTGAGCACCGACTTGCCGGCGTCGGAGGTCGCCCCCGCCACCAGGAGTGCCCCGTTCACCGGCCAGCCGCTCCGGCCAGGCTGCGCAGCGCAAGCACCCCGGCGGCGAGGCCGGCCACGACCCAACCGGACAGCCGGGACAGGCGCACCGCCTGGAGCAGGTCATCGGGCCCGGGCGGCGGGCCCTTGCCCAGCACCGGCCGGTGCTCCACCCGGGAGCCGTAGCGGTTCGTACCGCCCAGGCTCACACCAAGTGCGCCGGCGAAGGCCGCCTCCAACCGCCCGGCGTTGGGGCTGGGGTGGGAAGCCCCGTCCCGCCGCAGGATCGCCCAGGCCCGGCGCCGGTCCCCGCCGACGGCCGGGGCGGCCAGGGCGGCGATCGCCGCGCCCAGGCGGGCGGGGGCCCAGCCGAGCAGGTCGTCCAGCCGGGCCGCCGCCCAGCCGAACTGCTCGTAGCGTTCGCTGTGGTGCCCGACCATGGCGTCGAGGGTATTCGCTGCCCGGTAGGCGGCGACGGCAGGCAGCCCGCCGGCGGCGCACCAGAGCAGCGGCCCAATCACGGCGTCGGCGGTGTTCTCGGCTACCGACTCGATGCCCGCCCGGCACAGCTCGGCGGCGCCGAGCCCGGCGGGGTCGCGCCCGGCCAGCGAGGGCAGCAGCGCCCGGGCAGCGTCAAGGTCACCGGCGCTCACCACCAGGGCCAGCCGCTCGCCTGCGCGCTCGAGCGACCGGCCGCCGAGGCAGATCCAGACCATCGCCGCCTCGGCGAGCCCCCGGGCCAGCGGCCACCGGTGGAGCGCCTGGTTGCCGGCAGCGGCCGCAGCGGCGGTGCCGCCGACGAGCACGGCTGCGTAGACGGCACCGCGTACCCGGCTGGGAGCCCAGAGCACCGCCTCCAGCCGCCCGGCGGCCCAGCCGAAACCGGCGACCGGATGGCCCCGGGCGGGGTCGCCCAGCAGCCGATCGGCGCACCACCCCACCACCAGGCTCACCACGCGTTCGGGCACTGGCCCCCTTTCGCCGGCGGCAGGCTACCGGACGGGCAGGTCTGGCTCCCCGCCGGCCGCCCGGGGGGACGGCGGCGCGCGGTCACACGGGTTCGCGTTTCCGGGGGTGAGTGAGCAGCCAGGGGTGTGACCACGCCCGTTTCTGCTCGCTCGGCCCGGATCTCGCTCGGCCCGGATCTCGGCCCGGATGCGCAGCCTGGCCGCCCCGCGCCCGCGACCACTGTCCTGTTTCCCGGCGGATTCCGCCTGTGATCAGGACAGCGGTGGTCGGGGCGTGAGGCATGTTCAGCTCAGGCGGACTCCTCCGGACCGTCGCCGGCCTCCAGGGCGAGCGGGCGCAGGGCGCAGATGTGCTGCACCGCCGCCAGCTGGCCGGGCACGCCGAGGATCAGGTCCTCGTAGGCGATCACCCGCAGCCGCCCGCGGACGAGCTCGAGCAGTTCCCCGTGGCGGAGCAGGAAGTCGGGATTGGTGACCCGGCCCCCGATCGCCGCGTTGGGGACGGCGAACGTCTCGTAGATCAGGACCCCGCCGGGAGCCACGGCGTCGACCAGGTCGGCAAGGAGCGGGCGGTGGAGGTAGTTGGTGACGACGACGCCACCAAAGGTGCGCCCGGCGAGCGGGAACGGGTCCCCGGCCTCAAGGTCGGCGGCGATCGCCTCGACCTGAGCGGCCTCGGCCCAGCCCCCCAGCCCGGAGAGCCCGGAGAGATCGATGTCGACTGCGGTCACCGGGTGGCCGGCCTCGACGAAGAGCCGGGTGTGCCGGCCACGGCCCGCGGCAAGGTCGAGCACGGGCGCCCCGGGCGGCACCATTCCGGCGAACCGGGCCACCCAGGCCGAGGGCACCATCGGCCCGGACGAGCGGCCCGGGGGTTGGTCAGCCAAGAGGGACGGGTCCGAGCGGCTCAGCGGAAGGCCAGGAACAGGCCGAAATCATTCCCGGCATCGGTGAAGAACCTTCCGACCCGGAACCCGGCCTGCTCCAGCTCTACGGCCATCTTCTCCGGGCGGAACTTCGCCGAGATCTCGGTGCGCACCTCCTCGCCCTCCTCGAAGCCGATCTCGAGGCCGAGCCCGTGGATCGCCACCGTGTGGCGGGCCTCCGCTCTCAGCCGCAGGTCGATCCACTCCGCTTCGGCGTCCCAGCTGGCGACATGGCTGAACAGCTCCGGGTCGAAACGGGCGTCGAGCGCCCGGTTGAGCGCCGACAGGATGTTGAGGTTGAACGCTGCGGTCACCCCGAGTGCGTCGTTGTAGGCCGCCTCCAGCCGGGCAACGTCCTTGACCAGGTCGCATCCGAGCAGGAACGAGTCCCCCGGGCCCAGGTTGGCGGCGATCTCGCCGAACATCCGCCTTCGCTCGGCGGCGTCGAGATTGCCGATCGTCGACCCCAGGAAGGCGACCAGGCGCTGGCCGCCCTCGGGGAGGTGGCCGATGTGGCGCCCGAAGTCGCCGACGACGGCGTGCACCGCGGTCCCTGGGTACTCCTCGGCGACCGCGGCGGCGGCCGAGCGCAGCGTCGGCTCGGCGATGTCGAACGGGATGAACCGCCGCAGGGTCCCGGCCGCGGCGAAGGCGTCCAGCAGCAGCCGGGTCTTCTCCGAGGTGCCGCTGCCCAGCTCGATCAGCGTGTCGGCGCCGGTCGCCTCGGCGATCTCGCCGGCCCGGGCCGCCAGGATCTCCCGCTCCCTGCGGGTCGGGTAGTACTCATCGAGGCGGGTGATCTCGTCAAACAGCTGGCAGCCGGCCTCGTCGTAGAGCCACTTCGGGCTGAGCGTCTTCGGCGTGGCGGTCAGCCCCTGCCGGGCCTCCTCACGCATTGCCCCGGCGAGCTCGCCGGGGCCGAGGTGGACGTCGACGATGATGAGGTCGCTCAGGGCTGAGCTGGGCGGGGCGGCGCTCATGAGGCCATCACAGCGGTCTCGGCCGGCCGGCCGGCGACCGACTGCACCAGCGAGCCGTCGGCGACCGGCACCCAGTCGTCCAGGTCGTCGAACGGTTCCGAGGCGATGATCACCGCCGGGCGGCCCGACCCGGCGCCGGAGCGTTCCAGCAGGTAGAGCGAGTCGCCGAAGGCGGTGGCGGCAACGGAGCTGCCATCGGTCAGGATCATGTTCAACCTTCCTCCTGCGACCTGCAGGACGGTGGTCACGACACCGGCGAGCGCCTCCGCCGGGGTGGCGCCGGCATCGATCCGATCCAGCGCCAGGGCAAACAACACTTCGGAGTCCGCCGTTCCCTCGATACCCCGGGCCCGAGCCGGGGTCAGCTCGGCGAGCAGCCGCTCCCGCGCCCCGCTGGTGTAGCCCGCGACCTCGCCGTTGTGGGCGAACAGCCACCGGCCGCTGAGGAACGGGCCGGTCGAGGATTCCTCCGACGGCGACGGCGGCGTGGCGTTGCGCACCGAGGCGAGGATGGCGCCGGAGCGCACCACGCCGGCAAAGCTGGCGAACGACCGGTCCGACCACAGCGGCACCGCCCGGCGGTAGCGGGCCGGCTCCGGGCGCAGGTCTGGCTGGTACCAGCCCACGCCGAAGCCATCGGCATTGATCCGGCCGCGGCGCTGGAACCGGGGCTCGTAGCTCTGCTTGAGCAGGCCGAAGGCAGGAGTGAGGATCAGCGACTCCAGGCTGGTTTCTGGCCCCAGGTAGGCCAGTAAGCGGCACACGGGAGTGGGCGGCTCAGGCGTCCCGGGCGCAGCGGAAGCCCGAGAAGATCTGGCGGCGGATGGGCAGGTCCCAGTTGCGGAAGGTCGCCCGGATGGCGGTGGGGTTCGTCGCCCACGAACCGCCGCGCAGCACCTTGAAGTCGCCCCCGAAGAACACCTGCGAATACTCCGGGTACGGGAACCAGGCGTAGCCCGGGTAGGCCTCGAACGGCGACGAGGTCCACTCCCACACGTCGCCGATCATCTGGTGGCAACCCCACGGGCTCACCCCGGCCGGGTAGGCGCCGGTCGGGGCCGGGCGGAAGTGGCGCTGGCCGAGGTTGGCATGCGCGTCGGTCGGCGCCTCGTCGCCCCATGGGTAGCGGCGCTTGCGTCCGCCCGGTTCGATCGAGGCGGCCTTCTCCCATTCCGCCTCGGTGGGGAGCCGCTTGCCGGCCCAGCGGGCGTAGGCCTCGGCCTCGAAGAAGCAGACGTTCATCACCGGCTCGTCGGGGGCCAGCTCCTCCCGGAAGCCGTAGCGCACCCGGGACCAGCCGCCCCCGCCCTCGGGCTGCCAGAATTGCGGCGCCACCAGGCCGGCCTTCGTGCGGTGCGCCCAGCCGCGCTCGCTCCAGAACCGCCGGTCGCGGTAGCCGCCGGCGGCGATGAACTGCTGGTAGGCGGCATTGGTCACCGGGGTGGTGTCGATCCAGAAGGGGGCGACCTCTGCCTGGTGGGCCGGCCGCTCGTTGTCGTAGGCCCAGACCTCCAGGTCAGTGCCCATCGTGAACGTGCCCCCATCGACCCGCACCTCGGCAGGGCCGACCGGGTGCCCCGGCGGGGGAGGCGGGGCGGACGGGCGGTAGCCCTCGCCCTCCATGAGCGACAGCGTCGCCAGCATCGTCTCGTCGTGCTGGTGCTCGTGCTGGACGACCATCCCGTACACATAGGCGTTCGCCACCAGCTGGCGTTCCGGGTCCAGCTCGACGCGGTCCAGGACGTCGAGGACCTTACTGCGGACGGTGGCGATGTAGCTGCGCGCCTCCGACGGGCCGAGCAGGTCCAGCGACGGGCGCTCGGAGCGGGGGTGACGGAAGGCGTCGTAGATGTCGTCGAGGGTGACCGGACCGGCCCGCAGCCCGGCGACCGCCTCCAGCAGCCAGAGCTCCTCGTAGTTGCCGACATGGGCGAGGTCCCAGACCAGTGGCGACATGATCGGGGAGTGCTGGCGGACCAGGTCGTCGTCGGCGACCGGGTCGAGCAAGGCCAGCGAGTTGCGGCGGGCGGCGTCGAGCCTGGTCGCTACCTCCTCCTTGAGATCCGTGGCCGCCGTGAGATCCGGGGCCGCCCGGGTGGCCGCCGGGCGCCCTGCGGGGCGGGCGGGGTCGTATGGGCGGATCAGCTGATCGTCCATGCCGGCTCCATGAGGTCGAGGGTGTCCGGGGGTTGCCCCCGGTCTTCGGGATACAGCTCACCCGAGACCGCCCAGGCATCGAGCAGGTCGTCGGCCGGGCAGCGGCCGTTGGCGACGAAGCGCTCCATGAACGATCCGACCGCCTCCCGGCCCGCCGGGTCGGCCCCGATACGGTCGAGGGCGTCGATGGCGGCAGTGAAACAGCCCTGGGCGGCCTTGGCGAGGACCGGGTGCCCGAGGCCGTGGCGGGCTGCCTCCACCCACAGCGTCGATGCCGGCTGGCAGGCTGATCGGGCGGTCTCGGCAGCCTCCTGGTCGCACACGATTGCCGCCGCCACCAGCAACGGGACCGGCCACCACGGTTCGCCCAGGGTGTCGACGAAGCGCAGTTCCAGCCAGCCCCGCGGCCGCACCGGGGGGAAGAGCGTGGTCAGGTGGTAGCGCAGGTCGTCCACGGTAGGGAACCCGGCGGCGTGGCCTTTGGCCATCCAGGCCCCGAAGGTCAGGTGCTCCAGGTCGGGCAGGAAGGCGCCGGAGGCGTCGCGGACGAGCATCACCTGGGCGTTGAGGGCATAGCGCGCCCAGGCGTTGGCGGCGTCGCCCACCAGCGGGACCGGGGAGGTGCGGGAGAGGTCGAGCATCCGCCACACCGCCGCCCGCGAGGAGCGCCACCCGCTCGGCTCGCCGTGGAGGAACGGCGAGTTGGCGAAGGCGGCGGTCATGGTGGGGCCGATCAGGTTGGCCTGCCGCCAGCGGGCCTCCTGCTCCTCGCCCGAGCCCAGGCTGAGGTTGACCTGGATTGCCGCGGTGGAGCACATCATCGTGCGCCCGGCCGGCCCGTGGTGGTCGAAGAACTGCTCCATGGCGGCATACCGGGGGTACTGCAGGACCCTCCGGGGAGGGCGGACCGGGTCGAGCCCGACCCCTACCATCCCCACTCCGGCCCCCGCCAAGCGGCGGCGGGCGACCCGGGCGTCGACGGCCATCAGCCGGCAGACGTCGGCGGGGCTGCCCGGGGCGGAGCTCAGCTCCACCTGGCCACCGGGTTCGAGGGTCACCTTGGAGCAGCCAGGCAGGTCGCCCACGGTCTCCACTACCCGGAGCGCCTCTTCGGCGGGGAGGTGGGAGCGGGGGTCGCCGAGCGGGGTGGTCAGCCACTCGATCTCAACGCCGCAGCGCAGCGTGCCGGGGCCGTCGTTGCCCTCGTTGCCGGCCTCGGGAAAGCAGCACCCCTCGATGAACCGGACGGCCTCATCGGTGCTCAGGCTGGGACGTTGTGACGGCATGGCCTCCAACCTCGACGGTGGATGTGCTGGCTATACGTGGCTGGCTCCCCCCCAGGATTCCACCGAAGCTCGCCCAAGTCCCCGGGGAGGTGTGCCGTCCCCCACTTCCCGGCACTGAGTGCTTGCAACCGAGGCCGCACGCCCAAGTATTCCCGGTACCGCCTGCAAGCGAACAACCGGGCTGATCGGGGCTCCCGGTTTTGTCGCCCAGGCTTGGTGCCCCAGGATTCGTGCTCCGGGGCTTCGCGGCTTAGCGCTCCAGGTGGGCGACCCGGATCCCGAACTCGGCCAGCTGGGCCAGGAACGGCCCAGGGGCGAAGGCCGCCTCGGGGGCCAGGACACCCCGACCGGTCGACACCTCACGCCCCATCAGCAGTGCGGCGGCGACGATCGGGCCGGCTTCGAGGTTGGCCAGGTGGTCGACGACGCCGTAGGTCTCGGTCTTCTCGGTGCCGGCCGCCCGGCCCGTAACGTCGATCCGCAGTGCCGACCAGCCGCTCGGGCGACGGGCGAACGGGCCGAGCCCGAGTGCCGGTGCACGGGTCAGGATCCCGAGCCGGCGCCGGGCGCTGCTCGGTGTGTGGCCCTCCTCCGGCCGGCCCAGTGCCACGACCGGCGGCGCCGAGGCAGCCGCGGCCGGGGCACGGGCGACCATCTGGGCCACGGTCGAAGCGGAGGCCCCGCCCATCCCGCCCTGGACGACGAGCGATTCGAGGCCACCCAGCAGCTTCGGGAGGCTGGCGACTTCGGCCCCGCGGACCGTGTGGACCCGCTGCCAGCCAACCGGCTCCGGGAAGAAGACCTGCTCCGACTTGGAACCCGGGGGGCGGTTCTTTCGGGCGCCGTCCTTGATGACGGTGGCGTCGCCCGCCCAGCCGGCGATCAGCCGGCCGAGACCGTCGGCGCCCTTGTCGTTGCGTGAGGTGCTCCAGGCGACGCGGACGGTGCGGACGGCCTCGAACCGGTCGGCGGCGGCCCGGACCAGGATGTTGCTGAGCCCTGGCGTCCAGCTCATGCCGGCGACCACCGGCTCGTCGGCGGTGACGGTACTGGTGCCGATCGGGCTTGTCGCCGGGCCAGCGGTGGCTGGCCGGGAGCGCCGCTCCGCGGTGAAGCGCGGGCTCAGCAGCACGTCGATGGCGGCCGGGTCCTCGCAGGCGGTCACGTACGGCACCCGGGCGGCGAGGGCCGCCTCGAAGGCGGCCAGCTCCGCCCCGATATGACCCCGTTCCGGGCTGGACTCCGGCTGGAGCGTGGCCACCGCCACGTCGCACCCGGTGAGCCCCTCGGCGATGCCGTCGACGGTGGGAGCGGCCTTCGCCACCCTGACCAGGTCTTCCCCGAACCCCGCCGCCAGCCGGATCAGCTGCCGCTCATTGTCGCCGACGAACACGACGCGGCTGACCTCCGGCCGTTCGAGCAGATCACGGACCACCCGGCGGCCACGGGCGCTGGGCGCTCCGAGGACCGCCACCTCCATCGGCGCCCCTCCGTCAGCGGTTGTCGGCGGCGGCCTGGCCGTTCCCGGAAAGCCCTTCGCGCCAGAGCCCCTCCGCGGGGCTGGAGCGTTGCTTGACCTTCTTGGCGATCCAGACGCCCGCCCCGGCGACCAGCGCCAGCCGGAGGAGCCGGGCCACCAGCTTGCGGCGGCTGCGGCGCCTCTTGGGCTTGGTGGCGGCTTCCTCGCTCACGGGGGTCAGGCTAGCACGATCGTGTGGCCGCTCATCCCGTATTGTTGGGTTTCCGGTGGTAGCTAGAGCATTCTCCCGACTCTCGGGTAGCCTTGTAGCTATGGGGGAAACCGCCGAGACCACCCGGGCCAACCCGCTGCTCGACACGTTCGGGCGGCCCATCTGCGATCTGCGGGTGTCGGTCACCGACCGGTGCAACTTCCGGTGCGTCTACTGCATGCCTAAAGAGGTGTTCGGGCCCGGCTACCAGTTCCTCAAGATGCAGAGCCTGTTGACCTACGAGGAGATTGCGCGGCTGGCCCGCATCTTCGCCGGCCTGGGGGTCCACAAGCTGCGGCTTACCGGCGGGGAGCCGTTGGTGCGCAAGGACGTCGAGTCGCTGATCGGGATGCTGGCGGAGATCCCCGATATGGACATGGCGCTGACCACGAACGGCTCGGCGCTGGTGCAGAAGGCGCAGAAACTGAAGGAGGCCGGCCTCAAGCGGATCACGGTCAGCCTGGACTCGCTGGACGACACCGTGTTCCGGTCGATGAACGACGTCAACTTCCCCGTCGCCCGGGTGCTGGCCGGCATCGACGCCGCGGCGGCGGCCGGGCTCAATCCGGTCAAGATCAACATGGTCGTGAAGCGGGGCGTCAACGAAGCCTCGATCCTGCCGATGGCCCGCTACTTCCGGGGGACCGGCCATGTGCTCCGGTTCATCGAGTACATGGACGTGGGGACCACCAACGGCTGGCGCATGGACGACGTCATCCCGTCCGGCGAGATCATTGCGGCGATCAACGCCGAGCTGCCGCTGGAGCCGGTGGACCCCAACTACCGGGGCGAGGTCGCCTCCCGCTGGCGTTACCGGGACGGCGGCGGCGAGATCGGCGTGATCTCATCGGTCACGCAGCCGTTCTGCGCCACCTGCACACGGGCCCGGCTGTCGTCCGAGGGCCGGCTGTACACCTGCCTGTTCGCCACCGACGGCCACGACCTGCGGTCCCTGCTGCGGTCTGGCCGCAGCGACAAGGAGATCGCCGATGAGATCGCCTCGATCTGGCGGCGCCGGTCGGACCGCTACTCCGCCCTCCGGTCCTCGATGACCCCTGGCTTCGCCGGGGAGCGACGCCAGGGGGAGCCCGGGGCTGGCGTGCCGCACAAGATAGAAATGTCGCACATCGGCGGCTGACGCCCGCCGCTCATCGCCCCCGCTGCTTGTTCTCGCTGCTTGTCCCTGACCGCCGTTCCTGACCGCTGACGTGAAAGCTCCTGTCGCGTGCGGAGCTTGGTCGCGCCACACTGTCCACAGGTTCGCGTCCCCGAGGTGAGTGAGCAGCCAGGGGTGTGATCACGCCCGTTTCTGCTCACTCGGCCCGAATTTCAGCCCCGCTGTCCTGATTCCAGGCGGATTCTGCACGGCAAACAGGACAGTTCCCTGACCCGTTGGACGGAGCAAGGGACCCTTTCTTACCTATTGGCAGAGACGAGGGCCTAGCTCGCCGCCTGGCCGAGCGCCAGCCAGAAGACTTCGTAGGCCTCGACGTCATCCACATGCTGGCGAACCTCGGCGACCTGCCCGCCGCGGATCCGGTACGAGGTCAGCGTCGTGAAGCTGACCCCTCGGGAGCTGGGCGCCTCGGCCCAGGTCTCCACGTAGGTGAAGACATGATCGTCGGAGGCGGCGATCGAGCGGAGGTCGGCCTCGAAGGCCAGTGACTGGTCGAGGAGCTCCGCCTGCCGGACCCAGGCGCCCAGGACGGCCTCCCGGCCGATGAAGTTGGCGCCGCCGGGGAGGATCAGGGCGGCTTCGTCGGAGAGCAGCCGGCGGAGGGCGGACTCGTCCCCCTCGTCACGGGCGGCGAACAGCGAGCGGACGATGCCCTCGTTTACCTCTCGGCGGGACGGCTGCTTGGGCGCCGGCGGCGGAGGGGGTGGCGGCGGAGCGGCCCGGACAGGGCTCGGGGCGGGCTCAGCGGCAACGGGCTTCTTGCCTTCAGCTGCGATGACCTCGGAGGCGGGCTCGGGCTCGGGTGCCGGAGCAGAGGACTTGGCGGCGGGCTTGGTCCCCGGGGTCTCGGCGGTCTTCTTGCGCCCGGGGCGGGGGCGGCGGCGGAAGGTGCTGGCTGAGAAGTCCTCTTCCTCTTCGGCCGGCTCAGCCGGCGTAGCGATGGTCTCCAGGATGAAGTCGGCTTCCACCGCCGGTTCATCGGTGCCTGGCGCCGCAACAATTTCAGGTTCCGACTCGTCCGCAACGGGCTCTGGCTCGGGGGCCCTCGACCGGCGGCGCCGGGCCGGGGCAGGAGCCTCTGCGGGCGCGGGTGCGGGGAGCTCAGGTTCCGGTTCGGGGGCGGCGGCCGAGAACGAGGTCGCCCGCTTGCGACGGGTCGCGCCTCCCGCCGGTGCGGGCTCGGCCGCCTTGGACTCGGCGGGCTTGGCCGCCGACGCCTTCTTGCCGCTCGCCTTCGAAGCCTTGGGGGCTGGTTCGCCCTCCGGTTCGCCCTCCGACAGGTACCGGAATTTCTTGGTCATCGCTGTACGCCTCCCTGACCTTAAGGCCGCCGTCGCGCCCGCACAGGGCGCAACTTGGCAGGCTACCCGAGAGTTGCCCGTTCGATACGTGGGTCGTGGCATTCCCTTGAGAACGGGAAAACCTCCGGCAGCCAGCTCACGGCGTGCTACCCTGTGGGGAGAGGTGCGACGGATGTCGCCCCGTGGGGTTCTCTCGCTTGTTCCTCCTTTTCGGAAGTCTCGGGCGATCGTAACCTCGCCCAGAGACACCTTCGGCCAACGGCCGGGAAGGAGTAGCAGCACGTCATGCCATCACCCTCATTGGCGCTGCCCGGACAACACCCAGCACCGGAGCTTGATGCTCTCGGCACAAGTCTGGAGAACTTAGAAGGCACCGAAGACGCCCCCGAAACCTTGTCCTTCGCCGCGCTGGGCGCCTCCGAGGCGGTCGTCGGTGCCCTCGCCGCCCGGGGGGTCACATCGCCCTTTGAGATCCAGGCCATGGTGATCGCCGAGGCCATCGAGGGCCACGACATCCTGGCCAAGAGCCGCACCGGATCGGGCAAGACGCTGGCGTTCGGGGTACCGATCGTCGAGCGGCTCGCCGGGTCGCCGGCCAAGCCGGCCGCCGTGATCCTGGTGCCGACCCGGGAACTCGCCTCCCAGGTGACCGACGAGATCACCGACATCGGCAAGGCCAAGGGCCTCCGGGTCGCCGCCGTCTACGGCGGGGTGGGCCTCGGTGATCAGGCCAAGCAGGCCTCCAAGGCGCAGATCATCGTGGCGACACCCGGACGCCTGTTCGACCTGATGCAACGCCGGATGGTCAACCTGAACACCATCCGGATCTTCGTCCTCGACGAGGCCGACCGCCTGCTCGACATGGGGTTCAAGCCCCAGGTCGACCGCATTGCCCGCAGCGTGCCGAAGGAACGCCAGACGATGTTCTTCTCGGCGACGCTCGACGGCGAGGTCGGGCGGCTCGCCGAGCAGTACACAAACCACCCCCGGTTCCACGAGACCGCCTCGCCGAAGCAGACCGTCGACGAGATGGAGCACCGGTTCATCCCGGTGAGCAGCGACGGGAAGGTCAGCGCCCTTGCCGAGCTGCTCACTGCCGAAGCCGGCCGGGCGCTGGTCTTCGTCAAGACCAAGCGGGGGGCGGACCGGCTGGTGCAGCGGCTCAAGACTCATGGGATCAGGGCCGCGGTCATGCACGGAGACCTGACCCAGGGAGCCCGGGAGCGGGCGCTCGCCGCCTTCGACGCCGGGAAGGTCGAGACGCTGGTGGCCACCGACGTCGCCGCCCGCGGCCTCGACCTCGACTGCATCACCCACGTCATCAACTTCGACCCGCCCGAGGACGAGAAGGCCTACGTCCACCGCGTGGGCCGCACTGCCCGGGCCGGGCGGGCGGGGACTGGCATCACCTTCGTCCTTCCCGACCAGGAGCGGGATGTCAGCCGCATTGCCCAGCGGCTCAAGCTGAGCGGGGAGTTCGAGCAGGAGGGCCTCAAGGTCGCCCCGCCGGCTCCCGTCTACCAGAGCCGCAGGAGGGGCAGGGGGAACACGCTGCTCGGCCGGAGACCTCGCCCGGGGCGATAACGGCCATGAACCTGGTCGTGGTTGGGCCGGGTGCAATGCCGGCTGGCGATGCACAGAATTTACTGCCAGTCTGGATGATGTTCGCGCAACGTTCATAGAGACCGGCTACCATAAAGAGCGCAGCACCGCTGCGCATCGTTGCCGGGCATGACGCACTGCACCCGGACCGGCCTGCGGCCGCATGGGTCCTGCGGCCGATCACGCACCCACAAACCCACAAGGAGGATTTGCCATGGTCTCTACGCGCATAACCGTCGTCCTGGACGTCAAACATGAACCGGGGGTCGACCTGCCTCAGCGGGCGGCCCGGTACCTGGAAGACACGCTGAGCGCGCTCGACGGCTTCGATAGCGTCGAGGTCGTCCGTGGGGAAACCGAGACCACTATCTGGACCCCGCGCTTCGGCGAGGCGGTTTGACGCCGCCGGAGTCGGGAAGGAGCCAGAGAGGGGGCGCGTCGTTTCGCCACCTCCAAGCGCCCCCGGGAGGTGCTTCATGGCACAGCGAGTGGCAGAGCGGATCGCCGAGCCGATCGCAGACGAGGGCGAACAGGAGATGGTCCGCGAGCACGCGGCCCAGTTCGCCACGGTGAAGACGCCCGACCAGTCCAGGGTCCCGCATCACGGGGCAGTTGATCCTTCCGGGCAGGTAACCGAACAGGACGCGGCCGAGTCCTGACTCGTTTAACCCAGCAGACAAACGCGCCCCTCCGGGGGCGCGTTTGGTTTGGCCGGGCTGGGTGGCGCCCTATGATCCGGGCATGTCCGGAGAGCGGCGGATCGCCTTCGTGCTTGGCGGCGGGGGCGACCTGGGGGCGAACGAGGTCGGGATGCTCAGGGCGCTGCTTGAGCGGGAGATCTTGCCGGACCTCGTCCTCGGGGCCTCGGTCGGGGCAATGAACGGGGCCGCCGTGGCGGCTGAACCCTCAGTGGCGATGGTCGGGCGGCTGGAGGCGGCCTGGCGCCAGCTGGGGTCGGAGGGGGTGCTCGACTCGCCCTGGCAGGTCGCCGGGAACGTGCTGCGCGGGCGGAGCCACCTGCATTCGAACCTCCGGCTGCGGGCGGTAGTGCAGCGTATGCTTCCAGTTACCACCTTCGAGCAGTTGGCGGTGCCGTTTCAATGCGTGGCGGCGAGCATCGAGCGAGCTGCCGAGCACTGGTTTTCGGCGGGGCCGCTGGTGGACGCCATCCTGGCCTCCGCCGCCGTGCCCGGGCTGTTCCCGGTGGTGGAGGTGGGTGGCGAGCATTTTCTCGACGGGGGGATCGTCAACAGCATCCCCGTGTCCCGCGCCCTGGGACTGGGGGCGACCGAGGTGTTCATCCTCCAGGTCGGGAGGATCGAGCGCACCCTGCAAGTCCCGAGGAACCTGTACCAGGTGATGGCGGTGGCCTTCGAGATCGCCCGGCGGCACCGCTTCGCCCACGACATGGCCGACCTTCCGGACGGCGTCGTCGCCCGCGTCCTGCCGACTGGCGACGACGACCCGGGAGGCGGGCTCAGGACCTGGGACCTGGCGGCGGTCGACCAGCGCATCGCCAGGGCCTACGACACGACCGCTGCCTACTTGGACCGGCTCAGCAGAGACTGATCACGGTGGCCCGGGTCCCCATCCCGCCCAAGCCGGTCCGCCGGGTGATCCTGGCGCCGCTCGTCGGCGCGGTGTCGGCAGCGCTGGTCGTCGCCTCCCCGGCCTTGCTGGTGATCGCCGTTCCGGCCGACCTGCTGACCGGCCGCGGCCGCTGGCGGACGGTGCGGGTGGTGGCGTTCGGGGCGGTGTACTGCGGCTACGAGGTCTGCGGGTTGTCGGCGCTGTTCTGGCTATGGCTGGCCGGGCGGGGTGGGGCCAGGTTCTCCACGCCCGAGTTCCAGCAACGGCACTACCGGCTGATGGAGTGGTGGCTGCGGGGCTTAAGGACGACCGGCGTCAAGCTGTTCCGGCTGCGGGTGTCGGTGGAGACCGAGGCGGAGCGCCGGGCGGGGCCGATCCTGGTGTTCAGCCGGCACGGGGGGGCCGGGAACTCGCTGCTGCTGGTGGCGACGATCATGCTCGAGTACCGGCGCCACCCGCGGATCATCATGCTCGACAAGCTGCAGTGGGAGCCTATGTTCGACACCCTGCTCAACCGGGTGCCCAACCGGTTCATCCGCCACGGCACGGACCGGGACGCCCAGATCGACGCGATCGCTGAGTTGGCGACCGGGCTCGGCGACCAGGACGCCTTCGTCTTGTTCCCCGAGGGCCACGACTTCTCGGTCAACCTCCGGGAGCGGGCGATCGCCCACCTGCACAAGCGGGGCCATCACGCCTCCGCGGAGAAGGCGGAGCAGATGCCGAACGTGCTCCCGCCGCGGCTCGGAGGCGTGTCGACCGCGATCGCTGCAGCGCCCGGCGCCGACGTGATCTTCGTGGCTCACACGGTGTTCGAGGATGTGGGATCGCTGGTCGACCTGTGGCGGCGGATCCCGCTGAACACGGCGGTCGCTGCGCAGTACTGGCGGATCCCCGCCGCCGAGGTGCCCTCCGGCCCCGAGGAGCTGACCGAGTGGCTGTTCGACTGGTGGGCGCGGATCGACCGCTGGATCAGCACCCGGCTGTCGAGCCCGCCGCCGTTCGATCCACCGCCCCCAGGGGTGGAGGTGCCGCCCGCTCCCTCCCCGGAGCCACCGGCCCCAGCCCCCCAGGGCTGACCGCCCACGGCGGCGGGCCTGGGACTTCGACAGTCTTGGCCACGACGCGACGCCTGGAGGCGCTACGCCGGATTGCCCTCCAATGCCTCCTTCAGCAGGCGGAGCAGATCCTCCGTATCCCTGAACCGAATGATCTGTCCACGTCCTACGTCGGGAATCCCGTTGAGCAGGTATGGCAGGTTGAGGCCGGATTCGGTCAGCAGGATGAGCCGCTTCCGGCAAGCCAGAGCAACTCCCAGCTCGAGTTGCACACCGGGTGACGGCGGGTCGCCCAGGTACGCCACCAAAAGGTCGCACTCCTCGATCGCATGAATATCCGCGTCAAGGGCAGCTGCGGGCGTAAGCAATCCTTCTCCCCACCTTTCCCGCCGATGCGAACTAATCACGTTAAAGCCTAGGTTCTCCAGGAACCGAAGAATATCGCTGAGCCACTCCCGGTAGTCGGGAGCGATTAGGTTGGTGACCTCATCCAGCATCTGGGTAAACGGGGCCGCGAAGAAGAGCCGGGGCATCTCAGTCCCCACCGGCCGGGACCTCCCGGAGGCTTGGGAAATACTTCTGCCAGCTGCCAACGAAGTCGAAGACGACGTTCGCCAGACCAACCACAGCCAGGCATGAAAACAGCACAATGCCCGGATCTTTCAAGTGGACATGGAACGCCTGCATATGGGAAAGGTTCTGTGACAGATCAATCGCTAGGGCAACGACCAGGATCAAGAAGCAGACTCCGTTGTTGACAAACCACTTTTTCAAATAGTCTGCTTCGCTCTTGTCGGCTTGGCCCGCAAGGTCATACCCACCACCTATCCAGATAATATCGACCAACAGCAGGAAGGCGTACAGCAGAAAGAAGACGACGAGGACACGCAAGTACAGGCCCATTGCCGCCAATATCACGCTTTCCAGAAAGATCACCATGCTATCGAGGCCCAACCGCTCCCGCGTTCCCCGGAAGGGGACGCCGCGGCTCCGCAACACGTGAGCACGGTGCATGTCGTCCAGGTGGCGGTTATTGCCGATGTAGAAGCGAAAGACGTTGCCAATCAGCACGACGCTGGAAACAACCTCTTCGACGACAAGGAGCACCGTAACGGTGCCGGACGTGACCGGGTCCAGAAGGAGCACGAGTGCTGCCGGCACGGTCAATCCCATGATGATCGTGACGATGGCCTTCAGAGACTCGATGGTGGACTCGACCGGCGTCTTGACCTGTTGCGTGAGTGGAGGCGCTGTGCCTACGACGCTGACGGCCACCAGTTCTGACCCGGAGTCCGGGGCGTGGGAGGGGCTCATGCCCCGTTTTGGGCTGCTGCCCAGCTCGGTGCGTCCCGAAGACACCCGCGTCCTCCTTGCTCAGTTCCATCAAGAGTCTCGCGGGTGAGAGCTGCACAGTAAATGGTGCTGGCACCACCTTTCCCGGCTCCCCTGTTGTGCCGAGTAGCCAACTAAGAAAGGTGACCAAGCCCGCCCTCGCCTGGCCGCCATCGCTCACACGGGCAGGCAAAATGAACGGCCTCGGCACGATCCCGGCCGGAGCATCCACAACTCGCGCGCCAAGGCCCGCGCCAGCCGGGGCTCTTTCCGGATCTCCGGCGGGCGTCAAGGGACTGCCGGATCCACGTGGCACCCCTCGATACGCTGGAAGGCGAAGTGGCTCGCCTGGCGGCGGAGCCTGCAGACCCTTCTGGGCAGTATGAGGATTGGTCAGCTTCGTGCGCGCCTCGCGCGCACCGCTACCCGGTGCCGGCCAGGATGACGAAGCGCTGCGCGCCTGCGTCGCCTTCGACGTCCAGCACTGCATCGCTAATTTCGTTCGCCACGTCTGACGCGACGTACACGGGCAGCTGCATCTCCGTGATGACCTCATCGCCCTGGGCCGGAGCCTGGGCGAACGCGATGGCCACCGCAGACGATCCATCTTCCCCCGCCTTGTTGTAGAAGCGAAGCCCGTACGACTCCGGGATGTTGTTGGCCGAGCGGACTTCGGTCAGGAGGTTAGCCGCTCCCTTCGTAAGCTCGATCATGGTCGGCTCCTTTCCTCCCCACTGCCATCCCAGCTTCTTTCGCAGCGGAGAAACGGCTGGACACGTGCAGCGAACTACTACCTGTTGGATCACCTACCTGTTACGTCTACCCAACGAAGAGCAGGGAACACATCTGCACGGCCGAGGCTCAGCCCTCGGCGGGCCCGCTGGTCCTCGACGCGGCACGCCTGGCGGGCGCTCTGCGAGGAGTGCCTCAATCCCTCGAGGCGAGCCATGGAGAAGCCCGATGGCGACGAAACTCGTACTTCCCTACACTAGGCACTTATGAAGAAGAGTATCGTGACGTTGGAGTTGGCAAATACGACAGAAATTCACGGTTGCACAGCGCATGGGGCTGAGGCGGCCGATCGCCTTGTTGCCAACGGGAGGGGCGGCATCTGGTTTCTATTCACAACGCGAAGGGACCCAGGCCCCTCTGGAGGGCCAGTCGGTGTCCAAGGAAGCCAGTTATTTGGGCACCAGCCACCTAAGTCGGCAAGCTCCGTTATATGGAAGAGCTGGGTCCGGGGTTGTACGAGACGCTTGTCACCCAGCAGCTGCGGGCTCGGCTCTCACGGCTGGGCGACCAACTCGAACACCGGCAGCGACCACTCGACCCGGCGGATGCGCCCGACCGCATCGCCTGGTACGTCGCCAACCAGCTCCGCTCCGCCCTCAAGGATCTAAGCGACGCCGAACGCGTGCGGCAGGGCCTCCAGGTCGCCCAAGCGGTACTCGAGCAGTTGGCCTCCCTCGCAGGCGTCGATCCGTCGGAGGCACCAGTCGACCCGGCGAGCGTCCTTCATGCGATCGTGGGTCGACTCCCAGATGGCCGGCCCGCCGAGGTCACCGAGCCGCTCGTCCCGTTGCTGGATACCACGCTCCTCACCAATGCGCCTGGCGAGCCGGTCCTGTGGAATCAGCTTGCGTCGGAGATCGACTCCGCCGACGGCATCGATCTGGTGATGGCCTTCATCCGCCAGACCGGGATTCAGCCACTCGTTCCTCCCCTCCGGCGCCACTGCGAAAAGGGCCGACACCTCCGGGTGCTCACCACGACCTACATGAACGTGACGGAGCGTCGAGCCTTGGACGAACTGGCCAACCTGGGGGCACAGACAGATCCGGGTCTCCTACGACGCGACCACCACCCGGCTCCACGCCAAAGCTTGGCAGTTCCAGCGGCGCTCGGGCTTCTCGACGGCGTACGTCGGCTCGTCCAACCTGAGTCGAGCCGCTCAGGTGACCGGGCTGGAATGGAATGTCCGCATCTCGCAGGCGCGCAACCCAGATTTGGTGGCAAAGTTCGCCGCCGTCTTCAACTCTTACTGGGGACGCGGCGATTTCCGTCCGTACCAGCCCGCCGAGTTCGACGAAGAGCGGCGTCGGGCGGGACTTGATGAGGGCGCCTGGGCGGTCATGCCCAGCCCGACCGAGCTCCGCCCCGAACCCTTCCAGCAGCGACTCCTGGAGTTGATCGAAGTCTCCCGCCGGGAGGGGCACCACCGGAACCTGCTGGTCTCAGCGACCGGCACTGGCAAAACGGTGATGGCAGCACTTGACTATGCGGGACTACGACGTCGCCTTCTGCGGTCACGCCTCCTTTTTGTTGCCCACCGGGCGGAGATCCTCGACCAGAGCATGGCCACCTTCCGGTATGCCCTGCGCGAGGCGGCATTCGGCGAGCGATGGGTCGGGGGCTCTCATCCCCGCCGGTTTGACCATGTGTTTGCCTCGGTCCAGAGCCTCAACACTCAGGACCTGAACGCCCTGGATCCAGACCACTTTGACATCGTGATCATCGACGAGTTCCACCACGCGGCTGCGCCCTCGTACCGGCGGATCCTCGAGCACCTGCGCCCGGTTGAGCTGCTGGGCATGACGGCCACCCCGGAGCGAAGTGACCGCCTCCCGGTCCTCGAGTGGTTCGGCAACCGAATTGCCGCCGAGCTGCGCTTGTGGGATGCGATCGACCAGCAGTACTTGTCGCCATTTATCTACTTCGGCGTCCACGATGGGCTCGACCTCCGGGACATCCCCTGGAAGCGAGGTCAGGGCTATCAGGTCGATGCGCTGAGCGGGCTGTACACCAGCACCGACGCCTGGGCCCGGCTGGTTGTGAAGGAGGTGAACGCCCGGACGGACGTTTCCACCATGAGATGTCTCGGGTTCTGCGTGAGCGTCCCCCACGCCGAGTTCATGGCCCGGCACTTCACCGAGCACAACATCCCCGCGGTCGCCATCTCGGGGGAAAGCCCTGAGCACGAGCGCAAGGCCGCGCTGCGAGAACTCGCTGCCGGGCGGGTCCGGGTCGTGTTTTCGGTCGACCTCTTCAACGAGGGCGTCGATGTTCCGGCCGTCGACACCGTCCTCCTCCTCCGGCCGACCGAGAGCCCGACGCTCTTCCTTCAGCAGCTGGGCCGCGGCCTGCGGAAGGCCGCCGGCAAGACCGTATGCACCGTGCTCGACTTCGTCGGCAACCACCGGCGTGAGTTCCGGTTTGACCTCCGCTTCCGGGCGCTGCTCGGCGGGTCGCGGCGGGACGTCGAGCAGGCGGTTCGACAAGGATTCCCCTACCTGCCTGCCGGTTGCGCCATGCAGCTGGACGAGGTCGCCCGAGAAATTGTCCTGCGCAGCCTGCGGGATGCCCTGCCGACGAAGTGGCCCGCGAAGGTCGAGGAACTCCGTTCGCTCTTGGGCCCGAAGCCGGATCTCGGCCTCGACGAGTTCCTCACCGAGTCGGGGCTGGATCTCGATGATGTCTACGACGGGGGCCACAGCTGGTCCGACCTGCAAGTCGACGCAGGTCGGTCAGTGTTGCCGCCGGGTCCCGCAGAGCGATCGCTGCGTCGGGCGATGTCCAGGCTCTTGCACATCGACGACCAAGAGCGGATCGAACGGTACGTAGGGTGGCTGGCCGAGTCATCGCCGCCCATCGTCGACGCACTCTCCCTGCGGGAGCGCAGGCTGCTCCACATGCTCGTCGCCCAGGTCGCCGACCAGGCGGTGGGCAAGGAGTCGTCCCTGCAAGACGGCGTCGACCTGCTCTGGCAGCACCCACAAGTGCGGAGGGAGCTGAGCGAGTTGCTGCGGGTGCTCGGGGACCGCGTGGATCACCTCCATTCGCCGCTGGATCGCGCGGAACACGTCCCGCTGCAGGTGCACGCCCGCTACAGCCGGCTGGAAATTCTGGCCGCGATGGGGCTTGGCACTGGGGCCAGGATCCCGGCCTGGCAGAGCGGCGTGTACGAGGCCCGGGCAGCGCGCGCCGACCTGCTCGCCTTTACCCTGGACAAGTCGAGTGGCCGCTTCTCCCCGACCACCCGGTACCAGGACTACGCCGTGACGCCGTCGCTGATCCACTGGGAGAGCCAGTCGTCAACGCGGGCAGAGAGCGACACCGGTCTGCGCTACCGCCACCACGCCGAACGCGGCTGGACCATCTTGCTGTTCGCCCGATTGCGCGCCGACGACCGGGCCTTCTGGTTTCTCGGTCCGGCCACCTATCGCGGGCATACCGGCGAGAAGCCCATGGCAGTCACCTGGGAGCTGGAGCAGGCGTTGTCGGGCGACCTGTTCGCTGCCTTCGCCGCAGCGGTCGCCTGACCGCCGGATGGATGCACTGTTGGACCCGGTGATTGATGCTCTTGGGGATGACCGGTGTCGGGGTCCGCGCAGGTAGCGGCGGTTGGCCCCGTCGTACGTAGGAGTGTTCGTGGCTGGCGATGGGTGGCGACAAGGAGGGGCGATGAGATCGACGCTGACTGAGGGCGGATTAGCCCGCTTCGACGAGGTGGCCGGCGGTCATGTCGGCGACGACAGGGTCCCGGGCCTGGTTGCGCTGGTGGCCCGGGGCGAGGAGGTCCACGTGTCCGCCCTCGGGTCGCTCTCGGTCGGTGGCCCTCCCGTCACTAGATCCACGCCGTTCCGCATCGCGTCCACCACCAAGCCGATCACCGGCGCCGCCACCCTGGCCGTCGCCGCCGAGGGCCTCGTGGACCTGGACGAGCCCGTCGACCGGCTGCTGCCCGAGCTCGCCCAGCGGCGGGTGCTTCGGCGCCCCGACGGGCCGCTTGACGACACGGTGCCAGCCCGCCGAGCGATCACCGTCCGCGACCTGCTCACGTTCCGGTTCGGCTTCGGCATGGTCGGGGAAATGTTCGCCGCCCCCGAGCCCTGGCCGGCGGTGCAGGCAGCCAGGGCGCTGCAGCTGGCCGCGCTCGACCCTCCCAGCCCCGGCACGGAGCCGGGGGCCGGCACCTGGATCGCCCGGTTCGCCTCGCTGCCGTTGCTGTTCCAGCCGGGCGAGCGGTGGTGCTACAACACCGGCGCGCAGGTGCTGGGGGTACTGCTGGCCCGTGCCGCCGGCGTGCCCTTGGACGAGCTGCTCCGCACCCGGCTGTTCGAGCCGCTGGGAATGTCGGGCACGGCGTTCTGGGCGAAGGCCAACCTGCTGCCGACCGCCTACGCCCCCGGCCCCGGTGGGCTGAGCGTCTGGGACCCGCCGGACGGCCAGTGGAGCCGGCCCCCGGCCTTCTGCGACGCAGCCGCCGGGCTGGTGTCAACCGTCGACGACCTCCTGGCCTTCGCCCGGATGCTCCTGCGGGGAGGCTCGCCGGTGCTGGCGACCGCAGCGGTCGCCGAGATGACCCGGGACCAGCTGACGCCCACCCAGCGGGCCGCCGGGGCGACCTTCCTCAACGGCGCCGGCTGGGGGTTCTGCGTCGGCGTGGCGGTCGACGGGCCCCGGGCGGGATCGTTCGGGTGGGACGGAGGCCTGGGGACCTCATGGGTGGTCGACCCCGTCCGGGATCTCATCGTCATTGTGCTGACCCAACGGCTCTTCGAGGGGCCGTCGGGGGCCCGGGTTCACCGGGACCTTCAGGACGCCGCCTACGCCGCGCTGGCGGAGTAAGGACCGGGGTTTCGTAGGGTTCAGAGCCGCATCGGGCTTTCGGTGTGGGGCGGCCAAGTCGCGCTCGAGAAACGGCGGCGTGACGCCCGCGGCGTTGTCCGGGACTCAATACAAGAGCCTTGAACCACAAGGACCTTGTAGTACAAAGCCCTTGTAGCTTCCCGGCAGCCCGCCCCCGGGGCGACTCGAGGGGGCCGAGGGCCACCCGCGGGGAGCCGTAGATCCTGGCCTTTCAGCTCCCGGCCGGGGACGTTAGGGCGGAAACGATTTCGTGGACTGGGTAGGAGGTGCTGGCTGTGCGGCTTAACCCCGGCAGGCCCCGGCTGGAGAAATCCACCCACGGCGATGTCCCACTGGCTCCGGCCACCCGGTACTGGGTGTCGAAGCTCACCGTCACGCTCACCTGGTAAGCGCCATTGACTGCGTCACGGCTCCAGTCCGACCGGACCACGTACGTATGGGTAACCAGGGCGAGAGCCTGGGACGCGGACGCGGTCCCGGCCAGGCCGCTCACAGTGAGCGAGGTGCCGTCGCCAAACTGCCAGGTGTAGGACGCCGGAGTCGCCCGGATATTGAGGGTCGTGGCACCGTCGGTCCCATTCCCGACGAGTGTCGTTCCGTCGTACCCCTCGAGCCAGAAGTAGGAGGGCAGCTGGGTGATTCCTGCAACCTGAGGCGCGCTGCCGACGCTGAGAGCAGGAACCGACACGACCGCGTTCACGATCCCCTGGAGCGTCGACCCCGGGATGTTCCCGGTAACCGAACTGGCGGTTGACCTGGCCGGTGGCACATACCAACTGATCGACTGAAGGTTGCCGTTGCACAGCTTCATTACCCCGATTGCCCCTGCAGGCGGGCTCGGTGATGGTTGCGGCACAGGTGGCGCCGCCCCCCTTCCGCTGACCTCCGTGGGAAGCATCGAGTTCATCTCCCAAGCTGCCTCGGTCAATGGCCACGACGTGGCGAGGTAAAGCTGCTGCTGGGGCGGTGTCATGTCCTGGTAGCTACAGGTGGGACTCGGTGTAGCTGACACCGACTTTTGCGGTGGCTTAGTTGATATGGCTCGCGGCGGGCCGCCGGGGACGATGGAGACCGCGCGAGAAGAATAATCCATGTGTACACTGGCCTGGTCCCCTGTCCGGTCGGTGCACTCTTGAATTAAAGAACGAAATTCCCCAGATGAACCACTCTGTGTCCCACAATCCGAGGGCAATGGGGCCGGGCTGGGGGACCCACCGTCACCCGAAGCATCCAGCGGCGCTGTCAGAAGGGCAACCCCCACCAGCAGGGCAATTAAGGACCAACGCTGTAATTTACAGTCCACCCGGTCGCCCCCTTGACTAACTCGTACGCAGTAGTTCCAGTCGCGATTACGGGTTTTCCAATCCGCTTGCTGTTCTTGACTCCGACATACCAAGAAGAATCATAATATGAGTCATAAACCCACGCTGTCGTATTGTCTTGCAAGCCAATCCTCACATTGTCCTGACCAGAAGAGTCCAACCTCTCGTTCTTGCTCTGGTCATACGCAATCGCTTCGGATATGTGCTGGAGTTCGGATCCGCTGGTCACCCGAGCGGCACCGCCAACTTTGCCGGTCTTGAACGCTGACCTGGCGTCAGAGATGAATTGCCGAAAGACTCTATCCACCTCAGACAGAGTTGGCTCTGGCGGGGCCCCGCCGTTGCTGGCCGCGGCGTACGACACCACCTGGCCCGGCGTTGGCCGAGAAACCCCGAACCGGCTCACACTCGCAACCATCCATCGCCCGGCGATCAGCTTTAAGAACGTCGAGTCCTCAACGTCGATATTCGGGTCGGGTTGGAGAGGCTGGTGGGTGGTCGGGTCGAGGGCAACCGAGTGATCCGCCCAGACATCGTCCACGGAGGCGTACGGGCTGTCCTTGTAGACAGCGATCTGGAGGTTGTGGTCAGCGGTCAGGCGGAACGGATCTCCCGTTACCGCTTGTTGCTCCACCTGAGCCGCTTCCTTCTGGTAGCCAGAGGAAGTCATGAGCGGCTTGAGCGGGGCCGGGTTCAGCGACAGGTAGGCTTCCTCTCGCGCCGACCACCAGCCGAGGTAGGCCTGGCGCACAGCGGCCTGCGTGTCCTTGTTTCCGTGGTGCTCTACCACGATCCCCACCGCGACGCCGGCGGCGATCACGACTGCTACAACGAGTGCCACAC
Source organism: Actinomycetota bacterium (assembly GCA_036781065.1). Taxonomy (GTDB): domain Bacteria; phylum Actinomycetota; class CADDZG01; order JAHWKV01; family JAOPZY01; genus DAIQBQ01. The sequence continues at coordinate 1,634 of DAIQBQ010000003.1, read as the reverse complement.
CGGCCTTGGCCCAGCCACCACGCCTCGGCGGCTCAGGAATCGGTGCTGACGGTCGCCACCAGGGCCCGGAGGGAGGACTCAAGGTCTCGCCGTGGGAAGGGGCCGCCGACCCAGGTGCTCCCGGATTTCCATCGTTATACGTCAAAACGGCTCTCCTTCCGGACGGGATGATACGGGTATATCTCCTCAGGAGCAAGCCCGACGAGCAACAAGAACGGCTGTCTGGACACAACAGCACTCAAGCGCGCCGGTGGTGAGTCAGCATCTGAAATAACCGAAGGCCCGCAGCCACCACCGCCCGGATGCCAGTGCCGGGAGCTCACCGGGCGCCCGCCCGGTCGGACTCAGGCCTCCAGCTCCTGACCGAGCAACTTGCAGCACGAAGTCGGTCGGCCCACCTGCAGCCACCGCCTCGGATGCGTTCCCAGGATCTCGGCGATCCTCATGCCGAGCTGCCCCGCCGGCAGCCATGGTGGCGGCGCGGGCGCCGTAGACGTTGGCACCAGTGATGGACCATCGCCCATTGCTTCTCCGGCGTGACCCGAGACGAGAATGATCCGGGCCCACTCCGAGAAGAGCTGGCGCACCACCACCACGACGAGCGGGGTCGCGATCCCATCAGCCCACAACGGCAACAGGAGCTTCGACTGCGAGCCGGGCAGGTCCATACGGGTGCCCTTCCCCCCGGCGAAGACGTAGGTGCAGGAAGTCTCCTCCATGAGAGCTCAGAGTGACGAATCCTGCCGCGCCTTGTAGATCGCCCAGGAGGCGAGAAGGGTGGCGTTGGTGATCTCGCCTGCACGGATTCGTTCCGTCAGCTCCGAGTCGCTCACCCACTCGAACTCGATCAACCCGCTGTCGTGGGCCGTCTCGTCGCTCGGCTCGAGATCCCGGCACTCGAAGACCGTCATGGTCGCCGACGACCGCCGGTTGTCGAGGAGAAACTCACCAAGAGCTTTGACCGTCCGGGATCGCAGTCCCAGCTCCTCGGCGACCTCTCGCGCCACCCCCTCGGCGAGGGATTCTCCCGGCTCCACCGTCCCCCCGGGAAACTCATGGATCACTCGCTGTGGGCCATGACAGTACTGACGGGCGAGAACGAGCCTCCCATCGTGGCCCACGACGATGGCAGCCACAGAGGAGCGCCGTGGGGTGCCGTCTCGCTCGTCCCGGTAGCGCAACCAGACCTGGACCTCGCCGGTGGGCAGTTCAACGGTGTCCTCCATCACCGTCGGGAAGTAGCGGTGCGAGAAGACGACCTGCGAGCTCAGGGTTTTCCAAGCTCGGGCCCGATCGGGCGCGTCTTCCATGTGTCTTCCTCCTGTCATCTCTTCCTGCCTTTGGCTCCCCGGTAGAACTCGTGCGGCGACCTGGACATCCTTGTCGTTTCTCGCCTCAGGACTTCAACTTCAAGACTTCAGCTGGAGAGTCGCTCGGCACCACGGAGGGACGCGTGCAGAAAGCCGGGTGCCCGCTTCGGTTTCCTGAGTGGTCACGTCGAGTAGGACTAGGATTCGTTAGCGAGCGATCCTCATACTGCCCAGAAGGCCGTGCAGGCTCCGCCTGCACTTCGCTGGTTCTGTAACTGCTCAGGTACCCTCTCCCCAGCCAGGATTTCGCGCGGACCGCGCGGA
>DAIQBQ010000002.1:0-29550 GCA_036781065.1 Actinomycetota bacterium | reverse complement strand
CCTGCTCGTCCCAGAGCGCCTGGGTCATGCGCCTCTGGTCCTTTCTGCCGCCGGCGTGTTGGATGAACCGCTTCAGCTCAGGAAGATCAACTCCGGCCTGCTCGATCTGGCGGAAGATGTGGTTGCTCCAGTTGGTCTCGACGTCCCTTGCTGCCGGGGCGCCGAGCTCTTCGGCCACCTTGCTCTTGGCGCACCAGATCGGAAGCGCCCCTTGCTCGGTCGGGCCGGAAACGATGACCGCGCCGCGGGAGACGACGGTGTCGAGGAAGCCGTGGTCGAAGACGAGGCGGAAGTTCTCCAGCGTCTTGCTGCGCGCCTGGTCGACGACGTCGGGGTCGACAGGCCAGGTCTCTTCGAACTGGTCGAACAGCAGCTGGTCGCGCTCGTAGAGGTTGATCCCGAAGGGCTCGTTGAGTTCGTCCACGATCTCGGATAGGCGCTCCAATTGCGGATCGCTCTGGCGGCCCCGACCCTCGCCGAAGATGGTCTTGACCTCGGCGACGGACCAGGTGAAGGCGGCGTCGTTGCTGATCCTGGTCTCGGCCATGCCGACCTGAGCCCTCCTGTATGGCGACCTGGTACGTTGCCCTGGTCAAGGCTACAGGGGGCCGTCATCGGTCACCTGGATCATGCTCGACGGGCCGGTGCAGTCCGTCTTCTTCGCCGGTCGGGTCGGCGCTGCTTCGCAAAGTGACGCCCCGGATCTTTGCGCCGGGGACCGGTGATGGCGATCGTCAGGTCACACGAGCAGGGACCCGAGCACCGCCCAGGATCCCTTGCGTGGCGGCGTAGACAAGTCCGGCCTCTCGATGCTCGGAGTCGAGAAGAAGGTTGCATCCCGTCAAGCCGACCAGCTGCGCCTTCTGGGTTACTGCTTCTTGCAGCTGCCTGAGCCTCTCGGCATCGACGTCCACCGACAGCGCAGCGGCTCGATGTCGTCTACCAGCCGGCCACGAGCGCTGTCGATATCGAAGTCGCCCTCTACGATCACGGCGGGGCAGCCGACAGCCCGGCGCTGGTTCGCGCTCACGACTGGTCCGTGCCCCCGGCAGGATTTGAACCTGCGGCCTTTCGCTCCGGAGGCGAACGCTCTATCCCCTGAGCTACGAGGGCTCCGAAGGACCCATTCTATCGGGCGGCCCTCCGGGCGGCTGGGAGGGCTGCCCGGGGGCACAGGGGGGGACCCGGAGCCCGATCGTATGATGCGGTTAGATGCCCAAGACAATCCTCATCGCCGACGACGACCCCACCATCATCAAGCTCCTCCAGGTCAACCTGGAGATGGAGGGCTACGACGTCATCACCGCCTTCGATGGCCAGGACGCTCTCGACAAGGCGATGGAGCGGAGGCCCGACCTGATCGTCCTGGACATCATGATGCCGCGCCTGGACGGCTGGGCCGCCCGGGAGGCGCTCGCCGCCGAGCCCGACCTTGCCGGCATCCCGGTCATATTCCTGTCCGCCCTCGCCCAGCAGGCGGACCTCCGCCGGGGCCATGAGGCCGGCGTCGCCGAGTACGTCACCAAACCGTTCGACCCGACCGCCCTCTTGGACATCATCGCCCAGATCCTCGACGGGACCTACGAGCGGGGCGGCCACCGGTGATCCAGGACGACCTGCGGGAGCTCCTGGCCACGGCCCTCGAGGAGCTCCGCCGAACTGGCACGATCCCCGACGACGTCTCGGCGCATGTCGAGCTGTCCCGCCCGGGACGCCCGGAGCATGGCGACTTTTCGACCAACCTCGCCCTCACCCTCGCCCCGAAGCTGCGCCAGCCGCCCCGCCAGCTCGCCGAGGCCATCATCAAATCCCTACCCGAGGCCGACTGGCTCGCCAAAGTCGAGGTCGCCGGGCCCGGCTTCATCAACGTCTTCCTCACCCACGCCTGGCTGCCCGCCACGATCCGGGCCATCGCCAGCGAGCGGGAGCGCTACGGGCACCTGAGCCTCGGCGAGCAGGTCAACGTCCAAGTCGAGTTCGTTTCGGCCAACCCCACCGGGCCGCTGCACGTCGGCGCCGGGCGCAACGCCGCCTACGGCGACGCGCTGGCCAACCTGTTGCGGGTCGCCGGCTACGAGGTCTCCCGGGAGTACTACATCAACGACACCGGCCGGCAGATGGACCTGTTCGCCGAGTCGCTGCAGGCCCGCTACCTGCAGGCACTCGGCCGGGAAGCCACAATGCCCGAGGACGGCTACCACGGCCAGTACCTGGCCGACCTCGGCAAGGAGCTGGCCGAGGCCCGGGGCGACCATCTGGTCGGCCGCACCGGCGACATCGGCGAGTGGGGCATGGACCGGGTGCTCGGCATGATCCGATCGACGCTCGACCACTTCGGGGTCCGGCTCGACAACTGGTTCTCTGAGCGGACGCTGCACGACTCGGGCAAGGTTGCCGAGGCAATCGGCCGCCTGACCGGCGCCGGCTACACCTACGAGAGGGAAGGCGCGTTGTGGTTCCGGTCCACCGACTTCGGCGAGAACCGGGACCGGGTGCTGGTCCGCTCCAACGGCACCCCGACCTACCTGGCCGGCGACGCCGCCTACCTCATCGACAAGGTCGAGCGGGGCTTCGACCTTGCGATGTACGTCTGGGGGGCCGACCACCAGGACCAAGTCGCCAGCCTGCAGGCGGCCGGCCAGGCGCTCGGCCTTCCGGTGACGGTCGAGGTGCTGGTCTACCAGCTGGTCAGCCTGTACTCCGGCGGCCAGGAGATCCGCATGTCCAAGCGGACCGGCGAGATCATCACCCTCGACGAGCTGATCGACGACGTCGGCACCGACGCCGCCCGGTTCACCTTCCTGCTGCGGTCGCTGGACTCCGACTTCTCCTTCGACATCGACCTGGTCAAAGCCCAGTCGCAGGAGAACCCGGTCTACTACGTGCAGTACGCCTATGCCCGGATCAGCTCGATCCTGCGCCGGGCGATCCAGGAAGGGATCGACCTGGTGGAAGTCCAGCAGGCGCCGCTAGCCGTCCTGCTCCACGACACCGAGCAGGGGCTGGCCCGGCTGCTGGCCGACTACCCGGAGACGATCGAGGTCGCCGCCAAGCTCCGCGCCCCCTACCGGCTGACCAGCTACGCCCACGACGTCGCCGCTGCCTTCCACGCGTTCTACCGGGACTGCCGGGTGATCAGCGACGACCCCGAGACCACCCAGGCCCGGCTGTGGCTGTCCTGGGCGACCCGGCAGGTGCTGGCCAACACGCTGGCCATCCTGGGCGTCTCGGCGCCGGAGCAGATGTAGATGCCACACACACTGAAGGACGTCCTGCCGGTCACCGCCCGGGTCAACGAGGCCGACCGCCTCGAGATCGGCGGGTGCGACACCACCGAACTGGCTCAGGAGTTCGGCACCCCGCTCTACGTCTTCGACGAGGCGACCTTCCGCACCCGGGCCCGGTTGCTCAAAGCGGCGTTCCCCGACGCCAGCCTGTACTTCGCCGCCAAGGCCTTCCCGGCGACCGCCATCCTGCAGCTGGCACAGCGGGAGGGCTACGGCGTCGACGTCGCCTCCGGCGGGGAGCTGCACACCGCGCTGGCCGCCGGCATCCAACCGGAGTGGCTGATCCTCCACGGGAACAACAAGTGCGACAGCGACATCGCCCGGGCGGTCGATGCCGGGGTCGGGCGCATCGCGCTGGACAACCTCGACGACATCGACCGAGTGGCGGCGGCTGCCGCCGGGCGGCGCCAGCGGGTCCTGCTGCGGGTCACCCCCGGCGTCGAGGCGCACACTCACGCCTACATCCAGACCGGCCAGGAGGACTCGAAGTTCGGGCTCTCGATCGAGTCCGGACTGGCCGAGGAGGCGGCCCGCCGGGTGGCCAAACAGCCGTCGCTGGAACTGGTCGGCGTGCACGCCCACATCGGGTCGAACATCTTCTCCTACGACCCGTTCGGCAAGACCCTGGAGATCCTGTTCGGCTTTCTCGACCCGCTGCATTCGTTGCTGGGCATCGAGTTCTCCGAGGTGAACCTCGGCGGCGGCCTCGGGATCCCGTACACCGCCGACGACTTCCCGATCCGCCTCGACCTGCTCGCCGCACTGGTCACCGAGACGGTAACCACCGAGGCGGCGGCCCGGGGCATGCCGGTCCCCCGGCTGTGCTTCGAGCCGGGCCGCTTCCTGGTCGGCAATGCCGCCGTGACGCTGTACTCGGTAGGGGTGGTCAAGGAGATCCCGGGCATCCGGACCTACGTGTCGGTGGACGGCGGCATGAGCGACAACATCCGCCCCGCCCTGTACCAGGCGCGCTACACCGCCTTCCTGGCCAACAAGGCCCGCCACACCCCGGCCCGGCTGGTCACCGTCGCCGGCATGCACTGCGAGTCGGGCGACCTGCTGGTGCGCGACGTCGCCCTTCCAGCGTCGGTGGAGCGGGGCGACCTGCTGGTCATCCCGGCCACCGGCGCCTACGGCTATGCGATGGCCTCGAACTACAACAAGCAGCCACGTCCGGCGGTGGTGCTGGTGCGTGACGGGGAGGCGTTCCCCATCGTGCGCCGGGAGAGCCTCGACGACCTGATCCGGCTGGAGCTGCCCCTGCCTTAACCCTCCAGGCTCCCCACCGACTCGCGGAGATAGGCGAGGATCTTCGCCAGCAACCGGGAGACGTGCATCTGCGAGATCCCGAGCTTCTCGGCGATGCGACTCTGGGTCTCGTTGGCAACGAAGCGCAGGTAGAGGATCTCCCGTTCCCGGGCCGGAAGCTTTCGCAGCAGCGGGGCGACGCTCGCCCACGATTCGAACAGCTCGATCGCCTCGTCCTCGGCCCCCAACTGCGGGAGCGAGAGCGCCCCCTCGGCGGCGCTGGCCGGGGCGTCCAGCGACTTGAGCGAGTAGGCCTGGGCAGCGTTCATCGCCTCCAGCACCTCTTCCTCGGAGAGCCCGAGGGCCTCGCCGATCTCGGCAAGCGTCGGCGACCGCCCGAGCTCCTGAGCCAGCGCCGGCACCGCCTCGGCCAGCTGCAAGCCGACCTCCTGGAGCTGGCGGGGAACCCGGATCGCCCAGCCCTTGTCCCGGAAGTAGCGCTTGAGCTCCCCGACTATCGTCGGTGTGGCATAGGTGGAGAACTCGACGCCGCGGTCCGGGTCGAAGCGGTCGATCGCTTTCAGGAGGCCCAGGCTGGCGACCTGGATCAGGTCGTCCAGCGGCTCCCCCCGTCCCCGGAACCGCCGGGCCAGGTACTCGACCAGCGGGAGGTGCAACTCGACCAGTTCGGCCCTGGCGTTGGGGTCGGTGGCCAGGCGCCCGAACAGCTCCCGGGTGCGCTCGCGATCGATGTCCCGCTGTTCCTCGTTACGCATACCGGGCTTCATGAGCTGCCGTCATTGGGATACGCGACCACCAGGCGGATCACCGGAGACTTCCCAACGACGGAGAACGTGACCTCGGGCACGAGATTCGACAGGATCCTCCAGGCCAGCGAGTCCTTCAGCTGGGGCGGCCAGTTGGACGCCGGGGCGTCGGTTGAGACGACGAGCTCCAGCCCATCCTCACCGGTCATTCTTAAGGCCAGCCGGTGGGCGTCACCGGGCAGCGCCAGCAGGTAGCCGGCCGCCTCGTTGGCTGCGAGGCACAGGTCTTGGATCCCCTCGAAGGTAAGCCCGTGCCGGGCGGCGATCCCGGAGACCACTGCGCGAACGACATGCAGGTACTCCGGCTTGGCCGGAACCGCCAGGGACACCTTGCCCATAGCTCTCGCTTCTAAGATCCTCACGCCTCGGCAGTCTGCCCGGTGCCCCGACGGCACAAACAATCCAGGGGTGATACCGGGATGTGCAGGGTACACTTCGGCCGACATGGTGGAGCCACTCGAGCTCGAGATCCCCCCTGAGGCGGAGTACGTGGGGGCCGCCCGCCTGTTCCTCGCCGCCGTTGGCCGCCACTTCGCCCTCGACGAGGAATCGGTCGCCGACATGAAGATGGCGGTGTCCGAGGTGTGCGCCGGTGCCGCCGAGGACCTGCGGACGCCGGGTGTCCTGCGGATCACCGTCCTGCCCGCCGACGATGCCATCGAAGTCGAGGTGGCCCCGGTGAACGGGACCGGCCGCGGCGCTCACGACGGCCTCGGATCGGCGGCTCTGTCGTGGGAGACCGCCCTGCGGGAGCCCTTGGTCCGGGCGCTGTTCCCAGACTCCAGCTACGACGCTGCCGCCCACGTCTTGCGCCTCAGCGTCCCCCGGGAGACGGCCGCCGCCACCGAGTAGCGCCAGGTTCGGAATCCGGCTCAGGGGCAGCTCCTGGTCCGGAACCAGCTCGCCGGCCGCCCCGGATTGCTCCCCGCTGGACATAGATCCTGAGCGGCGCAACGGTCCTGACCACGACCAACGGTGGGACGAGCCTACCGGGTGACGACGACCGTCACTTTGTAGGAGCCGGACGCCGGCCCGCAGGCCAGCGCCTCGCCGCAACTGGTGCGGCTGGCCGATAGCGTCGCCTGGCCGGGACCAACGGCTACGAACTCCGCTGTCGCCGTGCCGCACCCCCCGCCGGGCACGCAACCGGGGGAGGGCGAATACACCGGTGCCGCTACGTCCTGGACAACCGAGGCGTCCGGGGGCGGATCGAAGGTCCAGTAGGTGCTGCCCAGCACGACCTCGAAGTGCTGGCCGACCCGCACCGAGACGGTTTGGCCTTGCTGAGCGTCGCCGAGCACCAAGCCCGAGGGCGCCGGTGAACTGGGCGGCACCGCCGGGCTGGGCGTCGCCGGCCGGCTGGGCGTCGCCGGGCTGGATGGCGCCGGACTGGGCGAAGGGGAATGACGCAGTGTGGCAGCCGGAGACGGCCCGCTGGGGGTCGGAGCGGGCGCCGGTGACGATGCCACCGGCGACGGAGGAATCGAGCCTTGAGGCTTCGGGCTGGCCACCGTGGCGCCACAGGCGGCGGGCAGGACGAGCGCGGCGCAGGACAGAACCTGAAGCAGCTTTCGCCTGGTCGACCTGCGCACCGCGATCCTCCACGCTCTGGGTGAACGTTGGACGCTGGGCCCAAACGGTTTTGTTCCCTTGGGCAGCGTGAGTCGGGGAGGTGAGCCGTCCCCAGCGTGCGCGAGCGGTGGTGGGGCCGGTAGGGTTGACAGGGTGGTGAAACTCGGCAAGGTTGTGGCGGCGCTCGGGGTCGCCGGCGCGCTCGCTCCCGCTGCCTCCGAGTTGCGCATCGCCCGGCCGGCCCAGCCAATGACCGAACGCTGGCGGCGGGTCAAGGTCGAGCCCCGGGAGCGCACGCTGCTCGGCATCAGCTTCCGCCCGCTGCAGTGCAGGGCACAGGGCCTCGACCCGGCGAGCACCCTCCGGCATCTCCTGCGCTATCCGTACCCGCTGATCCGGCTCGGCGCCTACTGGAACCAGGTCGAGCCGGAGCCGGGCGCCTTCGAAACCACCGCCCTCGACGCCGAGATCGAGGCCGCCGAAGCTGCGGGCAAGCAGGTCGTGCTGGCGGTGGGGGCGGTCAAGACCTTCGGCTACCCGGAGTGCTTCGTGCCTGGGCACCACCTCTCGGTGCCGCTCAAGGAGGGGACGCTGATCACACCGCAGAGCCACCCGGCCCTCGCCCAGGCGGCGGTCAGCTTCGTCACCGGCATCGTCAAGCACTATGCCGGGCACAAGTCCATCGTTGCCTGGCAGATCGAGCACGAGCCGGTCGACCCGCTGGGCCTGGAGCACAGCTGGCGGCTGTCCCGCTCCTTCGTCCAGGCCGAGGTCGAGGCGGTGCGCGGGGTGGACACCCGGCCGGTGATTATCAACGGGTACCTGCCGACCTCGCTGCCGGTGCGCATCGATCAGTGGTGGCGTACCCACGACCAGGGCGACTCGCTGGCGGTCGGCCGGGAGTTGGCCGACATCCTCGGCCTCGACTTCTACCCCCGCCACGGCTTGATCCACACAGCCGGCAGGACGGCCTACCTCGACGGCGCCGGCCGGCGCTGGGAGCAGTCCCGGCCGAGGGAGCTCTTCGGCTGGGCCGGATCGACCGGCCACCAGGTGATGATCACCGAGGGACAAGCCGAGCCGTGGGAGGCGGTCACCGTACCGCCGAGCCCGCAGCACCAGGCGATGTACAGCTGCCCGCCGGAGCGGGTGATCGAGAACTACAACCGCTGCATGGGGTGGGGCAGGCCGTGGGCCTACCTGTTCTGGGGCGCCGATTACTGGGTGTTGCGCGAGCGCCAGGGCGACGCCAGCTACCTACGGGCGTTCTCGAGGGTCCTGTCGGAGAGCTAGCGCCGGCCTGAAGTCGAGCGCGCCACGCTGTCCACGGGTTCGCGTTTCCAGGGTGAGTGAGCAACCAGGGGCGTGATCACGCCCGTTTCTGCTCGCTCGGCCCGGATCTCAGCCCCGCTGCTTGCGGCCGCCACGGCGGGCAGATCCCACTGTCCTGTTTGCAGGCGGATTCTGCACGGAAAACAGGACAGTTGGCCTTGGCCGCGGAGGGCAACCAGGGCACAACCAGCACAACTAGCGCGCTCGCTCCCGGTAGTTGAGCACTGCCGTGCCCACGGCGACCATCACGGCGAACAGCGCGACGATCACCGCCACGTCGAGCAGCGGGCTGGCAGTCACGACCTCGTGGTAGCCGGGCCGGCCGGCGTAGAAGGCGGCCTGAGTCAGGCCGACCGGATAGCGGAGCGGCATTGCCCAGGAGAGCACGCCCACCCAGGCGGGCAGCCCGCGCAGTGGGACGAGGACCCCGGCGAGCACGTACTGGGGCAGGATCAGGAACTCGAACACCTGCATCGCCGAGCGCTGGTTGGGCAGCGCCGACAGGGCGGCCAGGCCGAACGCGGCCCCCAGCAGGCAACTGGCCAGGCAGGGCAGGACCAAGGCGCCGAGCTGGCCCCCACCAATCGACACCCCGATCAGCCGGGCGAAGACCACGATGCACACCCCCTGGGCGAGCGCCACCAGGGTCTCCCCCGCCATCTTCCCGGCGACCAGTGTCAGCCGGGACACCGGGGTGACGAACAGCTCCCGGGAGAAGTCGGTGTCCCGGTCCTCGACGATCGACAGCATCCCTGCGGCCGACGACTGGAACAGCGTCGCCGAGAGCACCCCGACGAAGGCCAGCGTCACCGAGTTGAGGCCGGTCACCTTGCCGACGGTCGGCTGCAGGATGTTGCCGATCCCGAGGATCAGGGCCACCGGCAGGGCGAGGCTGACCGCCAGTCGCACCCGGTCACGCAGCAGCTTGGTCAGGTCCCGCTGGGCGATGGCAGCAAGGGCGCTGAGCTCGTGCGGCAGGGGCCGGGGCCGGGGCCGGGCGATCAACGCTTCCCCTCCAGCAGCGACAGGTAGGTGTCCTCCAGGCTGGGCTCGACGGCGGTCATCACGGTGAGCTCGACCGTCAGCCGGCGGACGACGTCCTGGGCGCTGCGCCCGTCCAGCGAGACCCGGAACGGGCCCGCGCCGGTGACCGGGAGCCCGGCCAGCTCGGCCCGGAGCCGGGGCCGGTCGGCTGCGTCAAGGAGCAGGTGACGGCCCAGTGCGGCCCGGGCCTTGACCTCCGAAGGGGTGCCGGATTCGATCACCCGCCCCTTGACCAGGACGCAGACGGTCCCCGCCCCCTCGGCCTCCTCCAGGTAGTGGGTGGTCAGGAACATCGTCGTGCCGTCGCGGCGAGCGCCGTCGAGGTAGGTCCACAGGCTGCGCCGGGTCTCGGGGTCGAGGCCAGCCGTCGGCTCGTCGAGGAACAGGATCGGGGGGCGGTGCAGCAGCGCCCGGACGATCTCAAGCTTGCGCCGGTTGCCCCCGGAGAGGGTGCGGGCGGGCCGCGCCAGCGGGAGGTCCAGCAGGCCGGCCAGCTCGCCAACCCGTTCCTGGTAGGCCCGCGGCATCAGCCGGTACATCGGCCGCCACGGGTACAGGCCGTACAGCACGGCGTGGAGCCGGATGTTCTCCTCGGCGGTGAGGTTGAGGTCGAGCGACGCCCCCTGGAACACGATGCCCAGCTGGCGCCGGACCTCCCGTGGGGTGGAGAACCCGTTGACCCGGACCTCCCCGGAGGTCGGGGCGAGCACCGTGGTGAGGATGGAGGCCGTCGTCGTCTTGCCTGCCCCGTTGGGGCCGAGCAGGCAGAACAGCTCGCCCTCGGCGACGTCGAAGGAGATGCCGTCCACTGCGTTGGTGCGGGCCCCGCGGTAGCGCTTGACCAGGTCCCGGACCTCGATGGCGTTCACTCCGTCAGCGAGCGCCCTCCCGTGTAGGCGGCGGCCACTTCCCGGTAGTGGCGTGCCCTGCGCCGGAGCAACTGGGCGACCGGCCGGCACAGCGCCCGCACGACGCCGGGCAGGATCGCCGACTGCGCCTCCCGCTCGAAGTCGGTCAGGAAGAGCGCCAGCTCGCCGAGGTGCGGGAGCTTGCGGCCCGCCGCGTACTGGTCCCGGGCCAGTGCCGCCCCGACCGCCAGCATCTCCTCCATGTTCAATGCCGGCCGGCTCTCCACGTGCACGCAGGCGGGGACCGTCCCGTGGTTGGAGAAGTGGTGCACCGTCCCCGGCGGCACGACGACCGACTCACCCGGCCCGGCGGTGATCCGCCGCCAGCCGACCCGGAAGCGCATCTGGCCGGACACCACGTGGAAGGCCTCCTCCTGCTCCGGATGCGAGTGGCTGATCGGCACGTGCCCGCCTGGCGCCAGCTCCAGGTCCCAGACCATCAGCGCCCCACCGGTCTCGGCTCCGCGGGTGCGGATCCAGATCCGCTCGCCCGTGAGCGGGTTAACGATCGCTTCCTCCATGCCCGACCTCCTTGTCACCCCGAAGCCTGCTCCCCGGCCTTCCTCCGTGTCGTCCGCCTGCAGGTGGGTTTCGCTCTACTCCCTGTGGATCAGATGGCCCCGCTCGGGTAGGCGATCGGGCCCTCCATCTGGGCGACGATCGTCGAGCCGTCGGAGGCCTTGTCGAGCACGATCAGGTCGTCCAGGTACGCCTGCACCCCGGCGACGTGGGAGATCACCCCGATCAGCCGCCCCGGCGAGGCCAGCGAGGCGATCCCGTCCATCGCCAGGTCCAGGCTGGCCGGGTCCAGCGATCCGAACCCTTCGTCGAGGAAGAAGCACTCCAGCCGGCTGCCGCCCTGCGACACGGCGTCGGCCAGCGCCAGGGCGAGCGCCAGCGAGGCGAGAAAGGTCTCCCCGCCGGAGAGGGTGTCGGGGGTGCGCTGCTCGTCGTTCAGCAGGTCGAGCAGGTGGAAGTCTCCCCTCTCGTCGAAGCGATAGCGGCCGGTCAGCTGGAACAGCTTCTCCGACCCCATGCCCGCCAGCCGCCGGCGGTCGGCATCGAGCAGGAAAGCGATGAACTTGGCGTCGGTCAGGTCGGCGGCCAGCCGCTGGAAGCGGCCCCGCCGCTCCTGGATCTCGGCGAGGCGGGCATTAAGCACCGCCCGCTGGGCGATCGCCAGCCGGGTCTGCTCGATCCGCTCCCCCAGCGCCCCCAGCGCCTGCGACGCCGCCTGCACGGCGTCCTCGATCGGCTGGTCGGGGGCGAGCCCCAGCCGGTCCCGGATCCCGGCGAGCAGCCGCCGTGCCTGGCCGTCCTCCTCGCGGACCCGCACCTCCTCCGCCGCCGCCTCGGCGATCATCTCCTGGCCGGCGTCGCGGGCGCGCTTGGCGGCCCCGGCCAACGTGGCGACGTCGTCCTCGATGCCCGGCAGCTCGGTGCCGACCACGGTGCACACGGCGATCAGCTCGCCGGCCACCTGGCGGCGGCGGCGGGCGGCGGCGTCGAGCGACCGCTCGACCGCGACGGCGGCCTCGCCGGCGTCATCGGCTGCCTTCCGCCTGGCCGCCGCCTCGGCGGTGGCGGCGGCGATCAGGCCCTCCCGGCGAGCGACCTCCTCCGGGGCGGGGGTCGGCCCCAGCAGCTCGGCGAGGGTCGACTCCAGCGCGGCGCACTCGGCGGTGGCCCGGGTGGCCTCCTCCTGGGCGGCCTTCAGGCGAGCGGTCACCGAGGCGACCGTGCCCAGTTGGGCCCGCTCCCGGGCCTCCGCCCGGGCGGCGTCGTCGGAGGCGGCGGCGGCAGCCCTGCGGGCGGCGTCCAGCGCCGCCGGCGTCGGCCCGGGGGCAGGTGGTGCGCCGACGGTCTGCTCGCAGACCGGGCACGGCTCGCCCGGTCGGAGACCGACCCGGAGCAGGTGGGCGGCGTGGGTCTGCTCGGCGGCCTGCACCCCCTGCCGGGCGGCGATGGCCCGGCCCGCTGCCGCGGCCAGGTCGTCCTGGATCGAGGCAAGCTCCCGGCCCGCCCTCTCGGCGGCGGCGGTGAGCTGGGCGACCGCAGCCGCCCGCCCGGCGGCTCCGGACGAGATCCGCTGCAGGCCGGACAGCAGGTCGCGGGCGCGCACCAGGAGGGGTCCGAGCTCCGCCTGGCGCCGGGCGGCCAGCTCGGCGGCGGAAAGCGCCGCCGCCCGTGCGTCGTCCCGCGCCGCCAGTGCGGCTTCGAGGCGGGCGACGCCGCGGTCCTGCTCGGCGGCGAGCGCCTCGAGCGCCGCCCCGGACGGGACCCGGCCGAGCGCACCGGTCAGCTTCGCCCGGCGCCCCTCGAGGTCAGCCAGCCGGGCCTCGGCGGCGGCCACCGTCGCCTGGGCGGCGGTGAACTCGCCCGCCCCCTCCCGCAAGGCGGCAACCCGCAGCTGGGCGTCGGCGCGGCGGGACTCCAGCTCGCCGAGCAGCCCCTCCGGGTCGGGGGGCAGCGCCGCCAGCTCGGCCTCAGCCGCCTTGGCCTCGACCTCGGCCGCGGCGTTGCGCTGCTTGGCCAGCTCGCGCATGGCATCGACCCGCTCGTAGCGGAAGATGCGCTTCAGGATCCGCGAGCGCTCGGTGGGCGTCGCCGTGAGGAAGCGGTCGAACTCGCCTTGCGGCAGGGTGACCGAGGAGCAGAACGAGTCGAAGTCAAGCCCCACGATGCCGGCGATGCGCTCGTTGACCGCCCGCTCGCCGGAGGCCTCGGGAGTGCCGTCGCCGAGCCGGTGCAGCACGACCGCCGAGGCCCCCTGCTCGCGCAGCACCCGGGTGACCTCCCAGCTGGTGCCGTCGGCGGAGAACACCAGCCGCACCCGGGCCATCCCAGTCCCGGAGGCGATCAGCTTCTTGGTGTCCTTGCCGATCTGCGGGGTCCGCCCGTACAACCCGAAGACCAGCCCGTCCAGGATCGACGACTTCCCGGCCCCGGTGGGCCCGACGACGCCGAACAGCCCCCGGTCCTCGAAGTTGAAGGTGACCGGGGAGCGATAGGAGCGGAAGCCCTCCAGCGACAGCTCAAGGGGCCGCACCGGCCACCTCCTCCTCCAGCTCGGCGACCAGGTCGACCAGCTCCTGCGGCGCCGGCACGTCGTGGCCGCCCTGGCCCTTCGGCTGGGCGTGGAACTCGGCGTAGGCGGCGGCGAGCGAGCGTTCCTGCCCTGCCGCCTCGGGCGGAAGGTCGGCGAGCCGGGCCTGCCAGGTCGCCTGAGCCAGCACCGCGTCGGGCAGGAACGAGCGCACCTCGTCGGCGATGCCGAACACCGGTCCGGCGGTGGTCACCCGCACGTCCAGGTAGGCGTTCTTGAACTCCCCTTGCCCCGCCCGCTCACGCAGTGACTCCATCGAGTCTTCGACCCGCAGCAGGCGCCGCCCGGAGGCCAGCTGCTGCGACCACACCCTGGCCGGCCGGCCGGCGGAGGCCTCGACGAGCACCACCTCCTTGCGGTGCGTCCGCTCCGAGAAGTCGAGCTGCAGGACGCTGCCCGAATAGCGGGCGCGCACCGCCGCCCCGGCGATCTCCTGGGGCCGGTGCACGTGGCCAAGGGCGGCATAGTGGATGCCCGGCGGGATCGCCTGCACCGTGGCGGCGTACTGCGGGCCGACCTGGATGGTCCGCTCCCCCCCGCCGAGCTCAGCCCCGGCGACGAAGAAGTGGCCGGTCAGGATCCGCACGGCGCCGGGGTCAAGCCCAGCGCAGAGCCGCCCGCAGATCCCCCGCACCCGGGCGTCGTAGCCCTTGAACCACTCCTCGGAGCCGGCCATGAAGTCGACGACCTGCGATTCGTGCAGGAACGGGAAGGCGGCGACCTCGGCCACCTCGGACCGGTCCCGGGACGGGATGCGCAGCACCCCGCCGTCCCCGGGCCGGCGGATGTGCGAGACCAGGTGGATCCCCAGCCCGTCGAGCCACGGCGCCAGCAGCGCCAGCAGGGCAGCGGAGTCGTGGTTGCCGGAGATCACGACGACCTGGCCGGCCACCTCCGCCAGCCGCCGCAGCATCTCCAGCACCAGCGAGATGGCGTCGTAGGGGGCCATCGCCCGGTCGAGCAGGTCGCCGGCAACGATCGCCAGGTCGACCTTGGCCTCCTTGGCGACCGCCACCACCTCACCGAGCACCTCGGCGTACTCGGCCATACGGTCGATGCGCCCCAGCTTCTTGCCGACGTGCCAGTCGGCGGTGTGGAGGATTCGCATGGCCGCTACACCAGGCCCTCGAACGGATCGGTCTCGTCCACCGCCTCCTCGGCGCGGGTGGCCCAGGGCGGGAACGGGAAGGTGAACACCAGCGGGGCCGGGATGCCCGGCTGGAACAGCACCATCGTGCCCGGCTTGAACAGCCGAGCCCGGGCGCGGGTCGAGGGCAGCATCCAGCCGTACTCGCTGCGTTCCGCCTCGGCGGCGTCAAGGCGACCGGTCACCCGGATCGAGGCGTTCTCCATGACTTCGGGAGCAACCCGGGAGGCGGTCTGCTGGGCACCGATCAGGATGATCCCGAGCGACCGGCCCCGCTGGGCAATGTCGACCAGCGTGTCCTTGATCGGCGAGTGACCCTCCCGGGGGGCGTACTTGTTCAGCTCGTCGAGCAGGATCACCTGGAGCGGATGCCGCTGGCCGGTTGCCTCCTTGTCGGCGAACACCTCGTCCAGCACCGCCCCGACGACGAAGCGCTGGGCGAAGTCGGAGAGCTTGTGGATGTCGACGACGCACACCGCCTCGGCCAGCCGGTCGACCCGCCGCCCGCCGGGACGGATCAGCCGCCCGATCCGGGACTGGGCGGCGTGGAGGCGGCGCATGAACGCCTGCCCGGTGCCCCCGGCGACCCGCCCGGTCCAGGAGAACTCCGGCTCGCCGTCGGGCGGGTCGACGTGCAGCTCGATCAGGTCGACCAGGTCGCCCAGCGTCTCGATCGGCGTCCCCTCGACGATGGCCACCCCCGGGTGCCGGGGGTCCGGCTCGCAGTTGCGGATCAGCTGCGCCCGCACCCGCTCCTCGATGAAGGTCAGCTGCGCCCGGAAGTCCCCGGTCTCGGTGAACAGGAAGCGGAGCAGGCCCCGCTCGATGAACTCGAGGGGGGTCCAGGAGAAGGCGCCGACCCCCTCCATCCTCGACTCGGTGTCCGGGATCAGCTCCGGCCCGGAGCGCACCGGCGCCCAGAACGACACCGACGGGAACGGTTCGGCCGGGACCCCGAGCGCGGCCCACTGCTCCCGGGCTTCGGGGGCGATGCGGGCGTTGGGCTTGTCCAGCCACAGCAGGTCCTCGCCCTTGACGTTGAACACCAGTGCCCGTAGGTTGGCGCCGGCCCGGCCGACAATCGCCTGATGGGCGGTCAGCAGCCGGAGGAAGGCCAACGCGAACGAGGTCTTGGTCGCCACCCCGGAGACCCCCGAGATCGACAGGTGGGCGCCCTTGGTCCCGTCGAAGAAGTCGACGTCGACCCACAGCGGCCGGCCGTCCTTGGCGAAGCCTACCGGCAGCCGGCGGGCCATCTCGTCGGCGTAGAGCGCCTCGTCGCGGCTCTGCCCGGCGACCCGGCAGGCGACCTCGCCCGGGTCGGGGGCCACCCAGATCTCGGGCACGACCCGCATCGTCTGGACCGTCGCCGACCGGGAGCGGTCGGCGTCCATCGTGCCCTCCTCGGCGATGCGCAGGGTGTCCGACTCGAACCGGCCCCCCTCGTAGCGGGAGGCGACCTCGGTGACCACCCCGTAGATCCGGACCTCGCCCGCCTTGGGGACCTGGGTGGAGACGACGACCAGGTCGTCCAGCTGCAGGTAGTTGTCGGCGTCGATCAGCACCCGGAACTCGGTGGTGGTCGCCGGCTCCAGGCCGAGGACGTAGCCGACACGCTGCGGGCCGTCGGTCATGGGAACCTCGCCACCGCAGCCCGGATCCGGCGCAGCACCAGCTCCCGGTCGCCGAGCAGGTGCCACAGCCGGCGCTCAAGGGTGGCGATCGGCACCAGGTTCTGCGGCGATCGGCTGTCCCAGAACGCCGGCGATGCGTACCGGGTGAGGCAGCTGGTCAGGTCGGCCAGCTCCAGCGCCCGGTCAACCCCGAGCTGGGCGCTGACCTCGCAGCGCACCACCCCCGCCCACGGGTGGGCACCGGCGACCCGGGCGAGACGGAGGTACCAGGAGAAGTGGTGGGGCAGGGCGAACAGCGGGGTGCGCTCCCCGGCGGCAAGCGCTGGCACGACCTCCTCCAGCCCCTCCGCCAGGTAATGGCGGTGGTGGCTCTTGATGTAGCCCACGATGGGCATCGGCTCCACCCAGCGCAGTCGGCCGTCGGCGACCACCACCCATCCCTGCCCGGCCAGCTGGGCAGCCAGCGCCGCCTCCTTCTCCTCGCGCAGGTGCTCCAGTTCGGCCCGGACGTCCTCGGGCCGGTCGCCCCGGGCCGGCCGCGGGTGGTACACGAGCCGATCGGAGACCGGCGGGAAACGGACCTGCCGGCCCGGCTCGAAGACTGCCGCCCGGTAGATCTCGCAGGGGCCGAACCTGGCCGAACCGTTGGCGAGGATCGCCCCGGCACCGACTGACCCACACAGCCCCGCCAACGGTGCCCCGCCGGTATCGGCAAAGACGCGGGCGTCGACCCGGCTGACCCCGTCCAGGAAGGCAAGGCGGGCATCCTTCCCGCCTTTGGCCCGGACTGGGGCCCAGATCGCCTCGCCGACCGGCTGGGCGGTTCGCTCTTCAGCGGGAGAAGCGGCGTCGAAGGAGGTCCCGTACTCGGGACTCCAGGCTTCGACCCATAGCTTGCCGGACATAGCTGCAAGGGTAATGAGGGGTGCCGACAAACATCGGGCATTCCCGGGGGCCTCGCGAAAAATTCTCGGCGCCCAGCGGGCAGAACTATGATGGGTTCCATGCCTGCCATGCGCTCGATCTGGAACGGCGCCATCACCTTCGGGCTGATTAGCATCCCGGTGCGGCTGTTCACCGCGGTCGAAGAGAAGAGCCTGAAGTTCCACCAGCTGCACGGTACGGACAATGGGCGGATCCGGTACAAGCGGGTGTGCTCGATTGACGACGAGGAGGTCCCGTACGACGAGATCGTGAAGGGCTATGAGTACGAGAAGGACCGCTACATCGTCTTCACCGACGAGGAGCTGGAGCGGCTCCCCTCGGACAGCATCCGAGCCGTAGACGTCGTGTCGTTCGTCCCGCTGGAAGAGATCGATCCCATCTACTTCCAGCGCTCCTACTACCTCGCCCCGGAGCCGACCGGGGTCAAGGCCTACCAGCTCCTCGCCAAGGCGCTGACCGAATCGCAGCGGGTAGGCATCGCCAAGATCACGCTGCGCGAAAAGGAGCACCTCGCTACCCTGCGACTCCGCGGTGACATCTTCGTGCTGGAGACGATGTACTGGCCAGACGAGATCCGGGGGGCGGATTTTACGGTGAGCCAGGTCGAGTTGCGTCCCCAGGAACTGGCGATGGCCAAAAGCCTGATCGACAACCTGACCGACCATTTCGACCCGACCCAGTTCGTCGACAGTTACCGCCAGCGCTTGGAGGAGGCGGCTGCCGCAAAAATCTCCGGTCAGGAGGTTGCCGTCGCCCCTGCCCCGGGCGAACCGACCCAGATCCTCGACCTCATGGAGGCCTTGCGGGCCAGCGTCGAGGCGACAAAGGCAAAGAAGGACTCAGAGCCGATCAGGGCTTCCGGGTAAACCGCCGGGCTAGGCAGTTTCACCGGGGTAATTTGGTCCAGTTCCCGGGGTCTAGGTAAAACAGCGTAGGCTTTCACTTCGTCCCTGATCGGTCCTTGGGGAGCAATTTTGTAATAAAAACATGTGAAAAGGTCTTGTGGTGCCCCTGACTTCTCGCGTATTCTCCCGTCCTCGCCACGCCGAGGGGTTGGAATGAAAGAAGTAACCTTCTACCTGGATCCCACCTCATCCGCGGCATGCGATTGGCGCCACAGCGCCGCATGCCGTGAAATAGATGACCCAGATATCTTCTTCCCGATCGGTACCACGGGCCCTGCGCTCGAACAGATCGATGCAGCCAAGCGGATCTGCCAGAACTGCTGTGTCAAGTCGCAGTGCCTGGAATGGGCGCTGTCGACGGGCCAGGACATCGGCGTCTGGGGCGGACTCTCCGAGGAGGAACGCAAGGAAGTCCAGCAGGCGAAGCGGCACCCGTCGTACGCCTAAGAATCCCTCCCGAAGCGTTCCACCGGCGTCACCGGCACGCCGACCGTCACCACCACCCCCCCGTTCGGTCCTCCCGTAGCGATATCAATTTTTCCATGAAGCTCGCTTTCTACCAGAGACCGGACGATCTGCAGGCCGAGCCCCGGCCCGGTCAGGCTGAACCCATCCGGGAGTCCCTGACCGTCGTCCTCGACCACCAGGCGCACGGTGTCCTCCTCCCGGCTCATCCGGGCTATGACACTGCCCCCCCACGGCCCGAACGCGTGCTCGACCGCGTTCTGCAGCAGTTCGACCAGGACAACCGCCAGCGGGGTCGCCACCTCGGCGGGCAGTTCACCCGGCTCGCCCTCGAACTTGAGGTGGAACCGCCGGTCCGGGTAGGTAAGGCCGTCGTGCACCATGCGGATGATCGAACGGCCGACTTCGCCGAACTCGACTGACTCCCGGGGGTCGCGGGACAGCGTCTCGTGGACCAGGGCGATCGAGGCGATCCGGCGCACCGCCTCCTCGAGCGCCCCCCGGGCCTCCGGCGAGCCCAGCCGGCGGGCCTGGAGCCGCAGCAGGCTGGCGATCGTCTGCAGGTTGTTCTTGACCCGGTGGTGGATCTCCTGGATCACCGCCTCCTGGCGGGCGAGCATCCGCTCCCGGTGGCGCAACTCGGTGACGTCGCGCACCAGCAGCATCCCGCCGACCACTGACCGCTGCGGCCCGCGGAGGAACGGCACCGCCCGCTGCAGGACCACAGTCGAACCCACCTCCACCTCGGCGTCGAGCGGGGTCCCCATATGCAGCGCCGCCCAGGCCAGCGAGGGCTCGACGCCGATGTCGGCCAGCCGCTCACCCACGATGTTGGACAGCACCCCTAACCGGCGGTAGGCGGAGATGGCGTTGGGGCTGGCGTAGAGCACCCGGCCCTCGGAGTCGAGCCGGAGAAAGCCGTCGCCGACCCGGGGAGACAGCTCGGCGTAGAGCGTCTCGCCCTCGAACGGGAAGTTGCCCTCCTGGACCATGCGGGTGAGCGCCAGCGCGCAGGAGAGGTAGGTCTGCTCCAGCTGGCCGGGGCGGCGGTGACCCAGCGGGATGCCCTCCATCGACATCACCGCGATCACCCGGCCCTCGAACGGCACCGGGACCGCCTCCATCCGGACCTGCAGGCCGTCGATCAGCACCGGCTCGTCGCGGCGCCAGCTGCGCCCCTCGGCGAACGCCCGGTCGATGATCGGCAGCTCCTCGGGCCGGACCACCCGGGCGAAGGCGTCCTCGGGGTGGAGGGTCTGGGCGGTGACCGGTCGGAGCTGGCCGACGCAGACGAAGCCCGCCGAGCCCGACAATCGGCACCAGAGCAGCAGGTCGGCAAAGGACAGGTCGGCGATCAGCTGCCAGGCGCCAAGGAATCGGTGGAGGTGGTCGACTTCAGCGAGGTCGAGGTCGGTCTGCTCCCACGCACTTTCCGCCACGGTCGCCATGTCGCTACCCATACTATGGGGGCGTTGGCCCAGCGCCGCTATACCCAACAGAGCGCTAATGCGCTGCTGCCCGAGGTCCGGGAACATCTGCAGCGCCTGCAAGCCGCGTCGGTGAAGCTGGCCGGGATCCCGTCCTCCGGCAACGGCGGCGGTCCGGGGGCATCCGATTGGCTGGAGGCCTCCAAGTCGGCGGCCGAGGAGCTGAGCTGGTTCGGCGAGGCCGGCATCATCGTGCGTGACGTCGAGGCAGGGATGGTTGACTTCCCGACCGTGCGGGAGGGCCGGGAGGTCTACCTGTGCTGGCGGAGCGACGAGCCCTCGGTGCAGTTCTGGCATGGCCCGGAAGGGTTCTCCGGGAGGAGGCCGCTGTAGGGTGCCGCCGTGATCATCGCCCTGATCCCTCTGGTGCTCGGGGTCAGCGTCGGGCTTGCCCGGGGTGGGCGGTTCGACAACATCTCCGCCGCGAAGTTCCGCCAGCCATGGATGGTGTTCGCCGGGTTGGCGGTGCAGGTGGGCGCCCAGCTGCTTGAGCCGAGAATTCATGCGCTGCACGGCGGGGCGGGGTACGCGGTGCTCGCGGTCTCCTACGCCTTGGCAATCGGCTTCGTCGCACTGAACCTGCGGTTTCCAGGCGCGGTGCTCATCGGAGCCGGCTTGTTGTTAAACCTGATCGTTATCACGGCGAACGGGGCGATGCCGGTGTCGATGTGGGCGGTCCACGCAGCCGGGGCTCACTCCCTGCCGGGACTGGCCCACGGTGTCAAGCACCACAGGATGGGCCCGGGAACCCGCCTCAACCTGCTCGGGGACATCATCCCGCTTCCCGGGCTGGGAGTACTCTCCGTGGGCGACTTCGTGCTCGGGGTGGGGATCTACCTGCTCGTTCAGCGGATGGTGCTGGCCGACGGTGACGACCCCCGCCGCCGGCGTCGGGCTCGCGCCGGCTAGCGGGAGGAAGGCTTACGCCTTGCCAACGAGCCCGTCAGCGAGCTGGTGGATGGCCTGGGCCGGGTATCGGCGGTGACCACCGAGAGTGCGCATGTACGGCAGCTTCTTGTCGTTGGCCCAGCGGGAGACGGTCTTCGTGGACACATGGAGGACCCGCGCCACATCGGCCGTGCGCAAGTACTCCACGGCTGCAGACCCAGCTGACTGCTCCGACATCCTTGTGCTCCTTTCGTTCCCATCCGGCATGCTGACGGCTTGTTCGCCTTAATTCTCAGCCTTTGCTTCCCTGTCGAAAATGGACAATGGTGATCAATTCTTGTAGTCAAAATGCTCTAGTTACCGCGCTCATATGGCCCCAAAGGTCCCGAGGCGCTCGTCTGGGGACCAGGTCTGCTGGGGCGTCGCCGGAACGCCCTCCGGCCCCCGGCCAGGGGGGCGGCGCGTGCGGTGCAGCGCCGGGGCTCTACAACGACTTCTTTGTAACGTGAGGGATCAAATAGACCCGCCAGGTTCCAAAGAACGATCTTTAACCTGCTAGAGCAGGCCCCGCGACATCCCGCCGTCGACCTGGATCGAGGATCCCGTCACGTACGAGGCCCGGGCCGAGCACAGGAACGCGGCGACAGCGCCGAACTCCTCGGGGAGGCCCACCCGGCCCGCCGGGATGTCGGCGGCCGCGGCAGCAATCGCCGGGTCGTCGAGGTCCGCCCCCGGCGGCGCCCCGGTGAGCGACCGGATCCGGTCGGTCAGGATGAACCCCGGCATCAGGCAGTTGACGGTGATCCCCTGGTGGGCCACCTCGTAGGAGAGCGACTTGGCGTAGGCAGTCAGGCCCGACCGGGCGGCGTTGCTGAGCGGCAGCGTCGGGATCGGCTGCTTGACCGCCAGCGACGTCAGGAACAGGATCCGGCCCCACGGCTGGCGGCGCAGGTGCGGGAGGGCGGATGTCGCCAGGCGGACCGAGCCGACCAGGTTGCCGTTGAGTGCCCTGGTCCAGGCCGCCGAGTCGAAGTCGGAGGCGGTACTCGGAGGCGGGCCGCCTGAGTTGGCGACGATCACCTGCAGACCGCCGAACGCCGCCGCGGCAGCAGACACAAAGGTCGCCGGCCCTTCCGGATCAGCCATGTCGGCGACCACCGGGACCACCTCGGCCCCCGTCGCCTCGGCGATGGCGGCTGCCGCCGGCTCGATCGCCTCCCGGCTCCGCGAACAGATGGCCACCCGGGCCCCTTCCCGAGCCAACTCGTGGGCGATGGCGTACCCCAGCCCACGGCTGGCACCGCCGACGGCCGCGGGAACGCCGTGCAGACCAAGGTCCATCGGTGGGGACTCTAGCCCGGCAAGCCCGGCTCGTCTGGCCGGACCACTCGTCTGGCTGGACTACTCGCCTTCGTAGCTGGTGGATTCGACCTCGAGGGCGATGCGGATCCGGCGCACCAGCATCGCCGGGGCCGGCTCGCAACCGCACTTGTTGCGGACCAGCGCTTTGAACAGGCGCTCGGTCTCGTGGCGACCGAAGCAGACGGCACAACGTTCGAGGTGGTACTGGAGTTCGACGCAGTCCTCGGGGGAGAGTTCGCCGTCGAGGATCAAGGAGATCGCTTCAAGTACCTCACCGCAATCCATGCTCATCGACGCACCGAACCTTCCACGTTCGCTCAGCCCTCCGGCTTCGCTTTGGGTACCAGACCACTCTCCACGGCCCTCTCCCACAACGCACGTTGGAGCGCTTTCCTTCCCCGATGGAGCCGGGACATGACCGTTCCGATCGGGATGGACAGCATGTCGGCGATCTCGCGGTACGAAAAACCTTCGACGTCGGCAAGCAGCACCGGGATCCGGAAGTTCTCGGGGAGGTTCGACAGGGCAGTCTTGACGTCGTCGTCGACGAGGCGGTCGATGACGATCGACTCTGCCGACCGCCCGATCGACCCGTCGTTATCGACCAGATTCCGGTAGAGGTCGAACTCCTCGGTGTCATCGGTGGAGACGGTGACCGGCTCCCGGCGGCGCTGGCGGTAGCCGGAGATGAACAGGTTGGTCATGATCTTGAACAGCCAGGCCTTGAGGTTCGTGCCCGGCTCGAAACGGTCCCACGAGCGGAAGGCCCGCAGGAACGTCTCCTGGACCAGGTCCTCGGCATCGGCTTGGTTCCGGGTCATGCGCAGGGCCGTGCCGTAGAGCGCGTCGGCGTAGACGAGGGCCTCGTCCTCGAAGCGGTGGACGTCAGCCGTGGCAGGCGAAGGTGTTGGCACGATGGGCCTCCAAGTCCTTGCACCCGCGACCGGTGCGGGGCAAGCGGGTCCCATCATCCTACCCGGGCGGGCCGGCTATACGGCTCGGAGGCTGGCGATGGTCTCAGGGCGCCCCGATCGCTGCCGCCCCAACCCGGGCGTAGTCCACCCGGGTTCCGGGCTAGAACCCCGGTTTCAGGGTGATCCACAGCTCGGGCTTGACCAGGGCGGCCAGGTAAATCGGCCAGAGCATGGCCCCGCGGCAGTAGAAGCTCGCCACGTCCCCGTCGGCCACATCGAATGACCGCTTGGGACTGATGTGGCGGCCGGTCCCCAACTGCAGCACGTGCTGGCCAGGCTCGACGGCCAGTTCCTTGGTCTCGTTGACGGCAATCGAGCCGACCTCAGTCCCGTCGACCGAGATCTCCCACGGGCTTCTCCCGAAAACCGGGCCGGCCCACTTCCTGGTCAGCTTCAACGTCGCCGCCACGAGACACTCCTCTCTCAACCACTACCGGCGACCTGCGATCAGCCGCTCCCGGTTGAACAGCCGCGCCACGGCCCGCCAGCCCATGCCATCGACCACAAGCAGGAGGGCCCCGAGCGTCAGGGCCAATCTGACGCTGGGCGTGATGACGTTGGTCGACATGAGGGCCACGACCACCAGCGGGGGCAGGCTGGCGAACACGCCCAGCTGCTGGGCGGCCCGCACGTCGGTGGAGCGGGTCGAGATGGCAACCCCCACCCAGATCGACCAGGCCGCCAGCAGCGGCGTGAACAGCAGCTGCACCAGCAGGTGCGACCTGGAGAAGACCGCCGAGCTGACCACGGGTTGGGCAAAGATCGACACCGCGGTCAGGAAGATGCCGAACATGGCGTAGGAGATCAGCAGCGTGGGGATGAGCGCCGCCAGCCCCTTACCCAGCAGGAACTCCTCGCTGCTGATCGGGGTGGTCAGCACCGGTTCCAGGGTTCCCTGCTCCCGCTCCCCCACCACCGAGTAGGCGGCCAGCGCGGAGGGCACGATGGCCGGGATCACCAACATGTAAAGGAGCGCGAGGCCGATCCGGGTGTCGAGCTTCGAGCTGGAGATCGTGGCCTTGATCGCGAGGATCTCCGCCGTGGGGGAGATGACCAGGATCAGCGGCAGCACGGTCATGGTGAACACGATCACGAACCGGTTCCGCCGGTAGTCCCGGAGCTCCTTGCGGACGATGGCCGCGACCCGCCCCCAGCTGAAGTTCATCGCTTGGCCGCCTCGACGTCCTCGTTGACCAGCTCCAGGTAGACGTCCTCCAGCGACCTGCGGGACTCGGCGATCGACAGGATGTCCGCCTCCGCCTGAACCAACGCCCGGGCCACCTCCGGCGCCGTGGCGTCGGGGTCGCCCACCGTCAACGAGTAGGTGCCCGGCGTCCCGTCCGACCAGGAGTCGACGCCGGCCAGCCCGCCGAACAGCGCGGCCGGGTCGGCAAGCGGGCTCCGCACCCGCACCTCCAGCGCCCGGCGGAACAGCTGCTCGCGCAACTCGTTGGGCTTGCCGATCAACCTGAGCGTGGTGTTGAGGATGGCGACCCGGTCGCACAGCCGCTCCGCCTCCTCCAGCCGGTGCGTGGTGAGGAAGATCGTCACTCCACGCTCCCGCTGGGACTGGATCAGCTCGTGCACTTCCCGGGAGGCGACCGGGTCGAGCCCGGAGGTCGGCTCATCGAGGAACAGGACGGCCGGGTCGTTGAGCACCGCTCGGGCCAGGCCGACCCGCTGGCGCAGGCCCTTGGACAGCGACCCGCACGGATCGTTGGCTCGGGCCGTGAGGTTGACCGCCTTCAATGCGGCCGCAATCCGTTGGCCTGCATCAGGAATCCCGTAGAGCCGGGCGAAGCATTCGAGGTTCTCGGCGACGGTCAGCCGCTGGTAGAGCCCGGGCGACTCGGGCATGATCGAGATCCGCGCCCGGATCTGTGGGCCGGCCCCGGCGCTGAGTGGGATGCCGGCGACCACGGCCGAGCCGGAGCTTGGCGAGATCAGGGTGCCGAGGGTCCGCACGGTCGTCGTCTTCCCGGCGCCGTTCGGACCGAGGAAACCGAAGACCTCTCCGTAGGCGACCTCGAAGGAGACGTCCTTGAAGGCGATGCGCTCGCCGAAGCGTTTGGTCAGGTGCTCGACCGCCAGCGCGGTCCCGTCAGGCACGTTCGGGTTCCTTGCAGATCTACCGATACCAGATAAGAAAGTGATATCACTATAAGGGCGGCCCGTCAATCGATGGAGGAGCACATGAATGAGATCCGGGAGAGCCCGCTCTCGGCCGGGCCTGGCCGCCGAGCGCTCAGCCTGAGTGTGATCGCCCTTGCCGGCGCCGCCGTGCTTGTCGCGCTGTCGGTCCGGGCGCTCCACCATGGGGACCCCCACGGCCTTCGGGTGGGGCTGTGGGTGGGGACGATCGTGCTCCTGGCCGGTGCCAGCACGGGGCTGCGCGGGCTGACCCGGCTCGCTCCCGGCGACGCCGTTGTCGTGCAACGCTTCGGCAGCTACATCGGCACGCTGCGCTCCTCCGGGCTGTGCTGGGTCAACCCGTGGTCGAGGCGGCGGGTACTCTCGACGAGGATCCGCTCCCACGAGACGGCGGCGCTCAAGGTCAACGACGTCGACGGGATCCCGCTGGAGGTGGCCATGCTGACGACCTGGCGGGTGGCCGATACCGCCAGGGCGTTGTTCCTGGTCGACGATTACCCCGGGTTCCTGACCGGGCAGTGCGAGATGGCGCTGCGGCAGGTCGCCGCCTGCCACCGCTACGAGCCGGCCGGCCAGGGCGCCCCGTCACTCACCGTCGGTGCAGCCGAAGTCGCCGACGAGCTGGGCCGCGAGGTCGCCCGGCGGGTTGAACCGGCGGGCCTGGAGATCATCGAGTGCCAGCTGGTGCGCATCGCCTACGCCGCCGAGATCGCCCACGCCATGCTGCGCCGCCAGCAGGCGGCGGCCGTCGTCGCCGCCCGCCAGCAGATCGTCGACGGGGCGGTGGGCATGGTCGAGCTCGCCCTCGACCGGCTGCAGCGGGAGCACGTCGTCGAGCTGGACGAGGAGCGGAAGGCCACGATGGTGAGCAACCTGCTCGTCGTGCTGTGCGGCGACCACTCCGCCCAACCGATGGTCAACGCCGGCTCGCTGTACCTCTGACGACCGGACCATGGCCGAGCGCAAGAACGTCCTCATCCGCATCGATCCGAAGGTCTACGACGCCCTTGCCCGCTGGGCGCGCGACGAGGTGCGGAGCACAACGGCCCAGATCGAACTGCTCCTGCGCGAGGCGCTGCGCGAGGCGGGACGGCTGCCCAACAACGCCGGCGCGCTCCCCCGCCGGGGCCGGCCACCGCAACGGCACCGAAGGCCTGCCTGACCCTACGGCCGTTCCCACCGCCGGGAGAGCCAGTGCCCGATCTCGCCGGGATAATCGGGGAAATAGCGAGCGATGTCACTCAGCGAGAAGCGGGCAAGGATGGAGGAGGCCCGCTCGCGCTTGAGCAAGAAGCGGAATGACTCACGCACCAAGGGCTCCAGGTTGTCGTCACCAAGCTCGAGGCCGCCGGCGAGCCGCTGCGGAACGGTCACCTGGTGCGTTGTCTCCTCGTCGCCGTCGCGCACCCGTACCGTAAAGACGCGCTCTCCCAGCGGCGTGATCCCGATTTCCGCCATCACTCTCCCTCCGCTTTACGAGGCTCCTGGCACTTACGCTATTCTCGTCCAGGGTTTGGTTGGCCTTGTTGCCTGAGCCGAAGCCTGAGCCGAAGTCGGCCTAAGGAGGGCGGCATCTCCGACACTGCAGCGGACCTGCGCCAGCACGGGTGGGCCCGGTACCGCCGGGACCGGCTCGCCGCAGGTTTGGACGAGACCCAGGTCGACCGGTCGCTCGACTCGCTCGCCGGCTTCCTCGGTAGCCTCCCGCCCGACCGCTATGCCCCCACCGCGCACCGCTACCGGCGCCACGCCCGGGCCGTCTACCTGCCCTGGGCCGACACCCTGAGCTGGCTTCCGGACGTGGACGACCCCGACCTGGGCCCGGCGGTGGAGTACGACATGCAGCGCTACAACCCGGAGTTCGCCATCCGCCGGTTCCCCGCCATCCCCCACGGGATCCGGGCCGACCCGCTTGTCCAGAGCCTGGTCCGGTTCGACCTCGCCGAGACAATGTGGTCTGAGGGATTCGCCCGCACGCCGCTCAGTGTCGGCGTGGGGTGCGTCTTGCTGTCCGTGCGGGGCGCAGGCGACGAGGCCCTCTCCACGCCGAATGTCCTCCACCAGGACGGCGGCGAAGCGTGCTTCACCTTCGTTCACCTGCTCGTCCGCCGTAACGTGGTGGGCGGCGTGAACTACATCGCCCCCACCCGCTGCGTCGGGCTGCTCCCCGAGGAACTTGCCCCGTCGGTCATCGAGTCGGAGTTCACCCTCGAGCAGCCACTCGACAGCTTCGCCGTCCACAACTCCCGGGTCAGCCACCACGTCACCACCGTCCGCCGGGGAGCCGGCGACGCCGAGGGCGGCCGGGGCATCCTGATCGTGGCCGTCTCCCCGCTGGTCAAGCAACTGTAGGAGCCGGCAGGGGCCGGACCAGGTTCAGCTCTCGAGTGCGCGCGCCTCGCTCCGGCACGCCTCGGCTGCCTGCACCAGGCTCGGCCAGTACCGGACCAGGAAGGCGAAGTCGTCGAGGCCGGCGACAACTTCTCCCACGAAGTCCGGCCCCGACTCGACGCTCTCGGCCACGCCGAGCAGCCGGACACCGGCCGCGGCGTCGCCGGCAGCGGCGGCCGCCCGCCGGTAGACATCGGCGAAACGCGCCGGGACTCCGGCCATGACCGGCAGGGACGCCTCGAGGGAGGAATGCAGGCTGTCGCAGTAGGCGTCAACGTCGACGCAGCCGGCCGTCATGAACCGCTGCGGCTCATGCTGGATACGGCGGTGGTGCGAAGCCAGGACCGGCCACACGATCAGGTGGCGGAGATCCCGGTGGGCGTAGTCGTTGACCGCGGCGGCATCGGCCTGGGCCGCCCTCCCGGGATCGTAGCGGTGTACCACCTTGCGGGAATGGAACATGATCGGCGAACCGCAGAACCGCAGCAGGTTGCGGCGCAGGTAGTCGGTCCCCAGCGTGCCCCGCATCGGCATTTCCGGCAGCTGGCGGAACACGCCGGCCATGGCGCAGGCCGACATCGTGGTGCGGCCGCCCGGATCGAGCTCCGTGAAGTCGTCCTGGTAGCGGGTCATCGGGTCCCGGACCAGGTAGGCACGGGTCTCGTTCAGCAGGGCCTCGTGCGACTCCCCGGGAGAGGCCAGCAGTTCCAGATCGACGACGAAGCCCTCTCCCGCCGCCATCAGGTCCCGGCGGTCGTGTGGCGGGTTCCCGAAGCTGCTGGTGCCGGCGAAGAGGACCGGCCCGTCGACCCCGGGCGCGCTGACCGGGGTGCCGATGACCTCCGATTCCGGCACGCAGGGATAGGCGGGGCCAGACGCCCAATGGTCGGCGCGCACGTCAGAGTCCCGCCGGTGGACGACGTCGGCTCCGAGGGCGATCGCCAGCAGGGCCGCCTTGTTCGGGCCGGCCCCGTAGGCGACGCCGTCCGGATCCAGCAAGTCCCCCAGCCGCTGGGCGACCTGGGGACCCACCCTGGCCCGCGCCACAACGGCGCGGAGGAACCGAGCGGTGGCCTCCCGGGTGGCATGCATCACCGAGACCCGCTCAGGCCGGTCTGCGCTGGCCAGGGCCGCGGCATGCTCGGGGGTCCACGGCTCCTCGGCATGCTCGACCAGGGCGGCGACGCAGCGACCCCTGGTCGCCGCGATCACTCCCGCCTCCGCCAGGAGCTCCCCGATCTGCTCCGTGCACCGGCGATTCGTTGGCACGTACAGCAGGCTGGTGGCGGGCCCGGCGGGCATCGGGCCGGTACCGGGCGGACTCACCGCCAGTCCCCGTCGCGGCGCTCGATGTCGGACACGCTGCGCACGTGGCACAGCCAGTCGACCTGCAGGCCGTAGCGCCGCCCGTCCACGCTGACCCTGACCGGCGGGGCACCGCGCCAGACACCGACGGTGCGCGCCGGGCAGCGCTTGCTGGTGGTGATCGCCCGGATCGACGCCCGGTTGACGATCTCGGCCTGTTCCAGGTCGGCAAGCCGCACGACGCTCCCCAACTCCAGGCGCTCGGCGTCGTCATAGATCTCGACGCCGTGGACGGCGAAGCCCATTCCCACCACGTGGTGCACCCGGCGCTCCGCCGGGAGCCGATCGTTCAGCCGGATCAGCTCTTGCATGCCCGCGTAGCGCGCCGCCCCCGCCAGCTTGCGGTCAGCCCATTCCGGCAACACCCCGAGGAAGTCGATCAGCGCACTGGCTCCGGGACCGTCAGCCACGATCGCCGCGTGGAGCTCGGGGTCGGTCACATCGTCAGTGCCCGGGATGAGCTGCGGCACGACCCACCCGCCCCGGCCCAACCGGACCACGCACTCCGCCAC
>DAIQBQ010000001.1:0-36626 GCA_036781065.1 Actinomycetota bacterium | reverse complement strand
CCCGCCCCCACCAACCAGCCCCGCCCCGCCCCCGGACGGGAGCGTCACGGCGATCGGTGACTCGGTGATGCTGGACGCCGCCCCCAACCTCCGGGCACTGATCCCGGGTATCGACGTCGACGCCGCGGTCAGCCGGCACGTGTCCCAGGGCATCGTCGAGATTCAGAGCCTGGCCGGCAGCGGCACGCTCGGGGCCAACCTGGTGGTCGCGCTGGGGACCAACGGGACCTTCAGCTCGGGCGAGCTGGACCAGATCGTGTCGATCGCCGCCGGTCGCCACCTGGTCATGGTCACGAATCACTGCCCGTACTGTTCCTGGGTCGCCGGCAACAACGCCGTCATCGAGGCCGGATGCACGGCGGACCGGAACTGCGCCGTCGCCGATTGGAACACTCTCGCCGACGAGAATCCCGATTGGTTCGGCGGCGATGGCGTCCACATGGCGATCGGGGGGGCCGGAGGCCAGGCGTACGCCGAGCTGATCGCGCGCAGCCTGTGAACCTCGGGTGCCCTCAGCGGCCCGGCGAGCGACCAGCTGGGCGGCTCATCCTCTAGAATTTGGCCCGACCGGTACCCCCCGGTACGAAGGGTGCCGGTCCATCGATCGAATATGGTCTTGTGCGAACGGGGAGGGCGCATCGAAGTGGACGGTCTGCTGCAAGTGATTCGGAACAACGACGCCCGGACGGTGCGGCTGGTCGGCGAGCTTGACGCCTCCAATGCCGAGGCGCTGCTCGACGACCTCGGGCCCGACCTGTCTCAGGGCGCAACCTTGACCCTCGACCTGACCGACCTCAGCTTCATTGACAGTATGGGCCTACGTAGCCTGCTCCGGGCCGCCGCCGCGCTGGGCGAAGACGGCCGACTCGTCCTCCACGGCCCGCAGCGGGCAGTCGCCCGGACCTTCGAACTGGTTGGCCTGGAGAAGGTCAGCAACATCGAGGTAGGAGAGACTTAACTGGCGGGCCAGCCCCGGTCAGCGGATCTCAAGCGCCAGCTGGGCAGCGACATCCTCGATCGTCTTGCCTGACGCCACCACCAGCCTGCGCATCAACAACTCCCCAACCGCGAAGCAGGCATACGCGCCCTGCTCCAGAGTCATGTCCCCGGTCAGCTGGGAGATACTCCGCCGGTCGCCTCGGGCCAGGGCAGCGAAGAGGCCGACGATCCGGCGCATGTGCTCGACGGTGGGGCCCTTGTTGACCCCGTTGCCGTCGGTGGGCGGGCGTTGCGGTATGGCTCTTCACCCCTTTCACTGGCGATCTACCCGGCGAACCGAGACCCGAATCCCCACCGGTATGCCTCCCCAGGCCGGCCACGGACTTCGCCCCGCTCCCCGGTGGGTATAGCAGTCTGCGAGATGAGGGACCTCGACATTCGCCTGCCCGCAAGCTGCCAGGCACCGGGCGAAGCTCGCCGGCAGGTTGCAGCGCTCGCCGCCGACCTCCCGCCGACCCTCATGGGCGACCTGCAGCTCCTGGTGAGCGAGCTGGTCGCCAACAGCGTGCGTCACGCCGAGCTCAGCGGGGACGACCACATCGATGTGTGGGCACGGATCGGCAGCGCGTCGGTACGGGTGGAGGTGTCCGACCCGGGCCGGGGGTTCCTGCAGCGCCCGCCGGACGACGCCCCGCCCGAGGCCCGTTCGGGGCTGTGGCTGCTCGACAAGATCTCCAGCCGCTGGGGCATCGAGCGCGACGGCGTCACCCGGGTATGGTTCGAGGCCGACCTGCCAGCCGAGCTGGCCCTCAGCCGCTGGCCGGAAGGACTCGCCGCCTGGCCCGATGGGCCCCGGGAAGCTGCCATCGAGCTGATCCGACGTTACGGGACCCCGGACCTGGTCCAGAGCGACCGGCTTGCCTGGCACCAGCCCGGGGGCGCCGAGCTGGTCCTGCAGTTGCCCGCCGCTCGCTAGCGGCGCCGCTACCCGGCCGTCGGCCGCTCCGGCACCGAGCCGGCTCCAGGTTTCCGCTCCGGACCGCGCCGGGTAGACCCGCGAAGAAGACCGGCGAAGAGGACCGGAAGAAGGACAGCCATGCCAAAAGGCAAACACCTGCCCGGTGTCAGCGACAAAGAGCAGCGCCAGTACGAGCACATCAAGGAATCCGCCGAGGAGTCAGGCCGGTACGGGGACCGGGCCAAGGAGGTCGCCGCCCGTCCTTTCAGCGAGGTTTGAAGGTTCACCTACGCAGAGTGTGGGTCACGCTTCAAACCTTGCCCAGGGCGCGAGCGTTAAAGTTAAATCGGGTGTTGGAACCGCAGCGGCAGCTTCGCCACGATTGTGGCCCCCACTTCCTTGTCGGTCTTAGCGTCGATGGCCACCAGCGCGTACTCCCCCGAGCGGTTTGCTGGCGCCCCCTTCACCGAGCCCGGCGGGTAGTTTCCCCGGAACGCCACTACGCAGATCGTCTCCTTGCCCAGGCCAGCGAACTCCGGCCGCCGCTTCGCCAGCGTCGCCGCCGAGACCTGCCGGACACCTGCATAGTGGCCCTGCCGGCCGACGGCGTCGAAGGCCGGAGGCAGTGCCTTGAAACAGGCAGTCGAGCTCGGCCCCAGCGAGTTCCTCGGCCCGGCACAGCCGCTTAGCCCGAGGACCGAAACCAGCGCGAGTGCTGCAGCGGCGACCGCCCCCAACCGCCGATGGCTCACGAAGACTCCACCTCCATCACTTCCTCGACGTCCCGGCGTACCCGCACGACCAGCGCGGCGATCCAGCCTGCCGGCAACAGCAGCCAGAAGCTGATGATGCGGTACAACAGCACCGCTGCCACGGTAGGCGCCTGAGCCCCGCCGTAGAACACCAGGGCGATCGTCAGGCTGCCCTCGACGACGCCCAGGCCCCCCAGCGTCAGCGGGAGGTTGGCGGCGAGCTGCCCGGCGGTGTAGGCCAGCAGCAGGCCACGCCACGGGATCGCCGAGTGCACGGCGAGGAACGCCATCGCCAGGCAGGACAGATCGAGCAGCCAGTTCCCGGAAGCCCAGGCGAAGGCCCGAAGCAGCCTCGCTCGGGACAACCGCACCACCCGTACCCGGTGCATCGCCTCGGCAACGACCTGCCCCGGGTCGCCCCGGGGCCGCCGGACCACTCGCTGGATCAACCGGACGGCCCCCACGGCGAACCGGCGTGCCCGCCCGACGAGCACCCCCTTATGGGCGGCGACGACCAGCAGCCCGGCGACGACCGCCGATCCCAGCATGCCTTCGACCAGGTCGAACGATGCCGCCTGCCCCTGGGCCAGGGCCAGGCCGACGAGGGCGAGCACCGCCAGCGCGGCGAAGGCCAGGACGAACGAGGCGATGATCGTCCACCCGGCCAGGACAGAGTCGGCGTCACGGCCGCGGAACTGCCGGTAGACGTAGATCGTTGACCAGGCAGGCCCGACCGGCAACGAGTTCTGAACGGCATTCGCCGCCAGCGTGATCCCGGTCAGCAGGCCGAGGCCGACGTCGACCCCCCCGGCCTCGAGGAGGCACCCCTGGAGCCCGGCGTAGCACATGATCGAGCCGAGCTCGGCCACGACCCCGGTCACCGCCCACAGCCAGGAGACGTGGCCGAGTGTGGTGACCGCCCCGGACAGCTCGTCCCGCCGCCCGAACACGACGTCGAGGGCGGCGGCGGCGGCGACGACCCCGATCCCGTAGCGCACCGCCATCCAGAACCGCCGGCGTTGGCGGGTGCCCGCTGGGCGCACGTCCGCGGCGCCGTCGCGGCGGGGGTCCCGCCCAGCAGCCTCCTCGAGTGGGGCGTTCATGGACATCATCATCCCCCGCCCCCGCTGCAGCCCCGGGATCCCGGTCGCGCCCGCGTTGTCGCGGTTGCTCCTTCCTGAAGGAACGATGCTACGGTGAGCTATGGCCTGGCAGAGTCCCGCCGGTCCCACCGGCTCCCGCAGGTACCCTGGACCCCCTGCGTATCCGCCGAAGCGGACGTATCCCACCTGGATGATCGCACTGGCCGGCTTTGTGGCGCTGATGCTTCTGGCCTTGCTGGGCGACCTGCTGGCCCACGGCATCTCGGCCGCTGACATCCCGGCCGCGACCAGAGGTTCGGCGATCCCACCCCCGACGGTCTACGTCCCTCCGCCCCCCGAACCAACGGAGACGGCGTCGCCGACCCCGCCCGGCGTCTCGCTGCCCACCATCGTCGCGCCGGTGGGCCCCGGGGCGTCAGGGCCCACCGTCAGCGCCTTCCAGCAACGCCTCGCCCAACTCACCTACATGATCGGCCCGGTCAACGGCGTCTACGGCTCGGACACCGGCTTCGCGGTCACCGCCTTCCAGAAGGTCACCGGCCTGCCCCGAACCGGGGTGATCGACGGGGCCACCGCCGCGGCGCTGGCGACGGCACAGATCCCCACCGCCACCTACCTCTCCCCGCCGGACCACATCGAGGTCGACATCGCCCGCCAGGTGCTGCTGGTGGTCTCGGGTGGGCAGGTGACAACCACGGTGGCGGTATCGACCGGGTCGGGCGAAACCTTCTACGAGAAGAATTCCCCGGGCAAGCACCACGCCATCACCCCGAACGGGATGTTCAGCGTCCTTTGGAAATACAGCGGGTGGTGGACCTCGCCGCTCGGGCAGATGTACAAGCCGGCGTTCATCGACGACACGCTCGGCATCGCCATCCACGGCTACTCCTCGGTCCCGCCGCAGCCCGCCTCGCACGGGTGCATCCGCGTCCCGCTGGCCTTCGCCGATACGATGGCCAAGCTCGACCCGGTCGGCATGACCGTGTACGTCTTCGGAGGGCCGGTGGGCGACAACCCGCCGGGCGCGGTCTAAGCCGGGGACTACCGCCCGCGGTAACCTGTCGTCTCGCTACGTTCAATCGGGCCACGCCGGGGCGGTGGATGGTCGGAAAGTCGGTGCAGCTCAACATCGTCCGGGAATCGCTCCCCGAGGCCGAGGTGGTCCGCGTCAGCGGAGAGCTCGACATCGCTTCGAGCCCGGCGTTGCGGGAGGAACTGACCGAGGTCGCCCACGGCGGGCGCAACGTGGTCCTCGACATGGGCGACCTGGCGTTCATGGACTCCACCGGCCTGTCGGTGATCATCGCCGCCCTGAAGCGGCTGCGCGAGCACAGCCTCAACCTCATCCTCTGCGCCCCCCAGCCGGCGGTCCGCCGGACCCTGGAGATCTGCGGGCTGGACAACATCATTACGATCTGCCCGACGGAGGCCGACACCCTCGAACACCTCCGCTCCCCCTCCCCCCGCTAATGGCCCGTCTCTCAATTACGCCGGCTCATTTTCAAGACGGCTTGCCCTCCTCCCGCTGGGAGAAGGTGTGGACGAGCGCCTAGCGCAGCGGATCCTCCCAGCGGGTCCCGAGGCCCCGGGCAACGCACGCCAGTTCCTCGCCGAGAAACTGGCGGCGTGGGGCGAGCGAGACCTACTGGCCGAGGCGATCCTCGCCTTGAGCGAGCTGGTCACCAATGCCTTCCTGCACGGCGAGGGCAACATCACGGTGCGGGTGACACTGGGCAAGGTTCTCCGGGTCGCCGTCCACGATTCCGGACGGGGCCAGCCGGCCATGCGCAAGTACTCGGCGACCGCGACCACAGGCCGCGGTCTGGTCCTGGTCGACTCGCTGTGCGACCGCTGGGGCACCACCCCGGACGGCAACGGCAAGTGGGTGTGGTTCGAGCAGAATCTGGTCACCGTTGCCCGGGCGGGGCACCAGGGACAGCCGGACAGCGCGCCCGGAGGGCACCCGGCCGCTCCGCCGGCCCCGCTGCGCCCTCATGGCCAGCGCGGATCGGCCTCAATCGACCGCGCCTGCCGGACGCGCCGGAAGGCGGCCTGACACGGAGCCAGCGGACCTGGCCGAGGTCAGGATCCTGTCCTTCCCCATGGCCGTCTACCTGGCAGCCCGCGAGCACAGCGACGGGCTGATGCGCGAGTTCCAGCTGCTCGCCATAGGCAACCCGGAGGCGGCCGACGTGCCCAAGCGGCTGGGTCAGCTCGCCGAGCGGCTGAGCACCGACTACGCCGGGTTCACCGTCGCCGCCGAGGCGGCCCTGGCCGACGCCGAGGCGGCCGGTACGGCGGAGCTCGACCTGACCTACCGGCTGCCGCACGAGGTGGCCGGAGCGGCGGCCGAGCTTGGCGACCTGCTCGACGAGGCCGACCGGTTCTGCGCCAGCGGGGAGTACCTGCTGACCCTGGTCACGCCGCCGGAGGCGCTCGCCTTCCGGCGCTGGTTCATCGACGAGGTGGTCCGCCAGATCGGCGGCGAGCCGCCCGTTCCCTGGCCGGAGTGGCGGGCTCGTCACCCGGCGGCGGGCACGGCCGGCAACCCCGGGGCGGAGGTCGATCCGGCCACGGACTAGAGTGGGCTGGGTTCGCACAAACGCCATATCCGCCTGATCCCCGCCGTAGGGAGGTCCATATGCAGCTCGGCATGATCGGACTCGGCCGCATGGGCGCCAACCTGGTGCGGCGACTGATGAAGGACGGCCACGAGTGCGTCGTCTTCGACCATAACGCTGACCTGATCGCCGCCCTCGAGAAGGAGGGCGCCACCGGAGCCAGCTCGCTCGACGACTTCGTCGCCAAGCTGACCAAGCCGGCGGCGGCCTGGGTGATGATCCCGGCGGCCTACGTCGGCGACACCGTCGGCGAGCTGTCCAAGCTGATGGCCCCCGGCGACGTGATCATCGACGGCGGCAACTCGTACTACCGGGACGACATCGACCGGGCGGAAACCCTTGCCGCCAAAGGGATCGACTACCTCGACGTCGGCACCAGCGGCGGGATCTTCGGGCTGGAGCGGGGCTTCTGCCTGATGATCGGCGGTCCCGACGACCCGGTTGCCCGCCTCGGCCCGATCTTTGCCTCGATCGCCCCGGGCATCGAGGGGGCGGCCCGGACCCCCGGCCGCACCGGGCCGCCGGCGACGGAGGAGCAGGGCTACCTGCACTGCGGGCCGTCGGGGGCTGGCCACTTCGTCAAGATGGTCCACAACGGCATCGAGTACGGGATGATGGCCGCCTTCGCCGAGGGCCTCGGCATCCTGGCTGCCGCCAACATCGGAAAGCAGCTCCAGACCAGCGATGCCGAGACCGCACCGCTGCGCGACCCGAGGTACTACCGCTACGACATCGACATCACCGCGGTGGCGGAGGTGTGGCGGCGGGGCAGCGTCGTCGCCTCCTGGCTGCTCGACCTGACCGCCGACGCGCTCCACGCCGACCCGGAGCTCGAGAGCTTCCACGGGCGGGTGTCCGACTCCGGCGAGGGCCGCTGGACCGCACTCGCCGCCGTCGAGGAGGGGGTGCCCGCCCACGTCCTGAGCGCCGCCCTCTACGAGCGGTTCGCCTCGCAGGGCCGGGCCGACTTCGCCGACCGGATCCTCTCGGCGATGCGCAAGGAGTTCGGGGGCCACGACGAGAAGGCGGGAGCCTCCTCATGAGCGGCAAGCACAACCCGGCCGAGGCCGATGCCCTGGTGCTGTTCGGGGCCACCGGCGACCTGGCGAAGAAGAAGCTCTACCCCGCCCTGTACCACCTGGCCGACGAGGGCCGGCTCAAGATCCCGGTCGTCGGCGTGGCCAAGTCCGGGTGGGGGGACACCGAGCTGCGCAACTATGCGGCCGAGTCGGTCCACACCGGCGTCGACACCTACAACGGGGCCTCGCTCGACCGGCTGTGCGCGGCGCTTGAGATGGTCGACGGCGACTACAAGGACCCGGCTACCTTCGCCTCCCTCGCGGCCAAGATCAACGCCCACAAGGCGGTGAAGCCGATGCACTACCTGGCGATCCCGCCGGCGCTGTTCGAGACCGTGGCACAGGGCCTGGCCGGGGTTGGCCTCGACCAGAAGGCCCGGGTCGTGGTCGAGAAGCCGTTCGGCCGCGACCTCGCATCGGCCAGGGAACTGAACGCCGTGCTCCACCAGGTCTTCGACGAGAAAGCCATCTTCCGCATCGACCACTACCTGGGCAAGGAACCGATCGAGAACCTGATGGTCTTCCGCTTCGCCAACACGCTGCTGGAGCCGATCTGGAACCGCCGCTACGTCGAGCGGGTCGAGGTCACGATGGCCGAGAACTTCGGCGTTGAGGGCCGCGGCTCCTTTTACGACAGCGTCGGCGCGATCCGCGACGTCGTCCAGAACCACCTGCTGAACGTCGTCGCCCTGCTGGCGATGGAGCCGCCGCTCGGCACCGGCGCCGAGGCGCTCCGGGACGAGAAGGTGCGCGTGCTGAAGGCGATGCACCCGGTCAACCCGAAGTTCGTCGTGCGCGGCCAGTACGCCGGCTACCTGAACGAGCCGGGGGTCGCCCAGGACTCCACGACGGAGACCTTCGCCGCGCTGCGCCTCGATATCGACAGCTGGCGGTGGGCCGGCGTGCCGTTCTACGTGCGGGCTGGGAAGGGTCTGACCGCGACATCGCTGGAGGCAGTCGTCGAGTTCACCGCTCCCCCCCGGATGCTGTTCGCCTCGACCGACCACCGGCCCCATCCCAACCTGATCCGCTTCCGCCTGGGTGCCAACGACGGCGTCACCGTGCGGCTGCAGGCCAAAGCGCCGGGCGAGGGCCTGATCAGCGAGCCGGTGGGCCTTGATGTCAACTTCGAGCAGGTCTTCGGTCACCGCCACGAGGCCTACGAGCGGCTGCTGAACGACGCCATCGAGGGCAACGCCGCCCGGTTCGCCCGCCAGGACGCGGTCGAGACCGCCTGGGCGGTGGTGGAGCCAGCCCTCGATCACCCTGGCGACGTGCACCCCTACCTGCGCGGCAGCTGGGGACCGGTCGAGGCCGACCGGATCCTCGACCACCGCCGCGGCTGGCGGGACCTCCAGCTCAACCAGACTTCGGAGTTCGAGACCGACGTGGCCGGGGGGGCGCCGGCCGCGCTGCGCTGACCTCGGCTGCTCCTGCTCGGGGCGAGGCTGGCGACCCGCTGAGCAGACCGGGGCCCCGGCCGGGCGGGGGCGTTACATTGGCTGCCAGTATGCACATCACCTCCGCGGGCCGGCTGGCCTCCGTGCTCGCCGTCCTCGCCCTCGTCGCCGCCTCGTGCGGCCCCAGTCACCACCCCGTCGCCAAGAGCACCCCGCCGGCGTCGGGCTCGCCTTCGGCAGCCGCTTCGCCTTCGTCCGCTGGACCCGCCTCCCCTTCCGCGACGCCGTCGTCGCCCGCAGCCAACACCGGGCCCTCGCCAACCGGGCTCGCCGTACCGGCGCTCTCCTGGCGGACCTGCGGCGCCCCGTTCCAATGCGCCACGGTCGCCGTTCCGCTCAACTGGGCGACCCCCACCACCGGCCCGACTGTGAAGCTGGCGCTGATCCGGCTGCCCGCCTCGGGATCGAAGAGCGAGCGGATCGGCTCGCTGTTCGTCAACCCCGGCGGCCCGGGGGCCTCGGCGGTCCAGTTCGCCCAGAGCATCCAGACGATCCTCCCGGCCGAGCTGCTGGCCAGGTTCGATGTCGTCGCCTTCGACCCCCGAGCGGTCGGGAAGAGCCAGCCGCTGTCGTGCGAGAGCGGGCCGAGCATGGACGCCTACCTGGCGATCGACCCGGCCCCGGCCACCCCCAGCCAGATCGCCCAGGTGCAACAGGCAGACCAACAGTTCGCCGCCGGATGTGCCGCCGACTACGGGCCGACCTTCCTGTCGCACATCGACACCCAGGACGCCGCCCGGGACATGGACTTTATCCGGCAGGCCGTCGGCGACGCCAAGCTGACCTACCTCGGCTACTCCTACGGGACCTTCCTCGGCGCCCAGTACGCCAACCTGTTCCCGACCCACGTGCGGGCGCTGGTGCTCGACGGGGCGATCGACCCGGCCCTCGACGGCCTGACCTTCGACGAGCAGCAGGCGGTCGGCTTCGACCAGGAGCTGACCGACTTCTTCAACCAGTGCACCGCGTCGTGCGCCTTCTCCTCTGGCGGGAACCCCCGTGCCGCCTTCCTCAGCCTGGAGGCCAAGATCACCGCGTCGCCGATCCAAGTCGGCAACCGGCAGCTGACGCAGGCGCTGTTCCTCGACGGCGTTGCCGATGGGCTGTACTCACCGGCCAGCTGGCCACAGCTGGCGACGGCCCTCGAGACCGCGTCCAACGGGTCGGGCAACCAAATCCTGGAGATGGCCGACGAGCTG
The DNA here is from genome assembly GCA_036781065.1 of Actinomycetota bacterium. GTDB lineage: Bacteria > Actinomycetota > CADDZG01 > JAHWKV01 > JAOPZY01 > DAIQBQ01. The sequence goes on along the minus strand of DAIQBQ010000001.1, from coordinate 26,515 downwards.
ACCGACCGCAGCTCCAACGGGACCTACGACTCGCTGACCTCGGCCGGCTCGGCGATCAACTGCGTCGACAGCACCTACCCGACTGCCTCGGCCGCTTACACCGCCGCCGCAAACACCGCGGTGTCGATGGGTGCACCGATCTTCGGCCCGGCGATCGTGTGGAGCAGCTTCGTCTGCGCCGGCTGGCCGGTACCCTCGGTGATCAAGCCCGGCCCGATCAGCGCCCCGGGGGCACCGCCGATCCTGGTGGTCGCCACGACCGGGGACCCGGCGACGCCGTACCAGGAGGGGGTCAGCCTGGCCCACGAGCTGTCCTCGGGCGTGCTGTTGATCCACACCGGCCTGGGCCACACCTCGCTCGGGCAGGGCAGCATCTGCGTACAGAACGTCGAGGACAACTACCTGATCAACCTGACTCTGCCCCCGACCGGGTCGACCTGCGGCAACGGCAACGGGAGCCCGAGCCCGCCCTCGGGGGCGTCCGGCACTCCTGCCGCTTAGCAGCGGTAGGCCCTTACCCCTTGTACTCGTCGTCGGTGACCGGCTTGTCGTCCCCCCACTCGGTCTTGCCACCCGGGTTTACCGCCAGATGGACCATGTAGGCGCCTGGGGTCGCCCCGTGCCAGTGCCACTGCCCCGGCGGGGTGTAGACCGAATCCCCGGGCGACACGGTCTGGGCCTTCTCCCCCTCCGCCCCCAGCCGGGCCTGGCCGGCGACGATGTACAGCGCCTGCCCTCCGGGGTGCCGGTGCCAGTTGGTGCGGGCGCCTGGCTCGAAGCACACCCGGTACATGCGCATGCCGTCACCGCCCGGCTTGTCGATCAGCGCGTCGAGAAAGACCCGACCGGTGAAGTGACCACCACCGGCAACCGAGCGGACCTCGTCGTTTGCATGGATGTCCATAAAACCCCTTCCTGAAGTGCCCTAGCCTGGTTCAGTTGAACCGGGCGCGCAGCCCGTGCGCGGCGGCAAGCAGCTCCTGCGCCGCCGATGGCAAGCCTTCCGCCCGCCCCTCCAATTCCCGGGCGGCGTCGAGGAACAGCCCCTGCATCTCCAGGGCGTTGGCAAGCGCCAGCACCTCCGGGGCCGCCGCACCGGGCAGCGCCAGCCGCATCCGGGCGACCCACTCCAGGTCCGGTCCGGACCGCCGCAGCTCGTAGATCACCGCCAGGTTGGCGAGCATCCGGGCCAGGATGCCGTGCGGGCTGATCGTCGGCAGCAGGTGGGGGCCGAACGGCGCATCCGCTTCGGTCGAGCCCGTCGCCATGCGGAACCGCCGCTCGCAACCGGCCTCGTCGAGGAGCTCGCCGCCAGCGAAGGCATCCAGGTAGATCCCGGTATGGGGCACCCGGACCAGGAAGTGCCCGGGCATGCCGACCGCCTCCAGCGGGACCCCAGCCCGCCAGCCGACCTCCATCGTCACCAGTGACAACGTGATCGGGATCCCCTTGCGCCGCTCCATAACCCGGTGCAGGAACGAGTTCTGCGGGTCGTAGTAGTTGGCCTCGTCACCGCTGAGGCCGAGCTCGCTGAACAGCCGCCGGCGCAGGCCGTCGAGCCCCGACACGCCCTCGGCCCACCGGTCGAGCTCCGCCCGCCACCGGCCCGGCACAAGGGCGGGATCACCGGCGAGCGCGATCAGCAGGGCGCCCTGGGCAAGGTCCAGGTCCGCCGCCGGTAGGCTTGCCAGCACGCTGAACTGGGCCACTGTGTCCATGACCGCCCTCCCCGGATGGATTGCCCCTGTCGCACCAAGCTCTTACCCGTGACAGGGGAATACTATGAGCCAGACCATGAATGAGCAGGAGCCAGCGTCGGGACGGCCGCTCGAGGGCGGGTCCGGGCCGAGGTTCGGAGCGGTCGCTCCCCCCGGCGGGTCCACCGCGGCCGCTGGCCGGGAGAGCGACGGGGTGACCGAGCAGGTCCACAACGTGGGCAAGCTGCTGCGCGTCGGCGGGATGCTGCGCGAGATGCTCGACGAGGCCCGCCGCGACTCGCTGGATGCCGACGCCCGGCGGAGGGCGCAGGCGCTGCTCGCCCGGTGCATCGAGGAGTTGAAAGGGGCGATCTCGCCCGACCTCGGCGGCGAGCTCGACCGGCTCAACCTCCCGTTCGCTGCCGAGGTCCCCACCCAGTCGGAGCTACGGCTGAGCCAGGCCCAGCTGGTCGGCTGGTTCGAGGGGCTCTTTCACGGGATGCAGGCCACCCTGATGGGCCAGCAGATGGGCGGCCAGGTGCCCCACCCGCTCCGCCGCCAGGGCCAGCCCGGAGCGCCTCCGCCCGACTCCCGACCGGGGCAGTACCTGTGAGCGACCTCCTCACTGAAGACGCAGCCGCAGAGCTGCAGCGCTCGCTCCACCCGGGCTGGGAGCGGGACGGCACAGCCCTGCTCACCCGACGGTTCAGCTTCGGTGACTTCCGGGACGCCTTCGGGTTCGCCACCCGGGTGGCGTTGCTGGCCGAGCGGCAGAACCACCACCCCGATTTCGAGATCGGCTGGGGCCGGGTCGTCCTCGCCCTCACCTCGCACTCGGCCGGCGGCCTGACCGCCGACGACTTCGCCGTGGCCGGCGAGATCGATCGCCTGGCCGGCTGAAACCCGGCTACAACGCCAAGCCGCTGGCGCCGCCGGCCGGACACCCAGGCCGCTACACGCCTAAGCGTCGGCGCCGCAGCGACACAACCACCGCCGCCCCGATGATCACCACGATGAGCACGACCAGTGCCACCAGCGGCAGCTTGGAGTTCTTCGATGCCGCCGAGGCTTTCGGTGAGGGGCTGACCGCCACCGGGAAGGCGGTGGGGTACGAGGTGGCGAAGGTGTAGCTCGGCGTTGGGGCCACCAGGAAACTGGGCGAAGGACTCGGGGACGGCGTGGGCGTCTTGGTCGGTGTCGGCGTCTTCGACGGCGTCGGCTTCGGGGAAGGGGTCTTGGTCGGCGTCGGCGTCTTGGACGGCGTCGGCTGTGCCCCTGCGCCGCTGATGGTCTGCGACAGGCTCGAGGAGCTTCCGTTGAAGTCGCTGTTGCCGGCGTAGGCGGCGGTGATCGAGCTGGTCCCGCCCGGAAGCATGCCTGGGGACACGGTCAGGTAGGCCTGGCCCTGGGTGGCGTTGACGCTGCCCAGGGCAGTATTCCCAGCGACAAACGCCACGGTGCCGGACGGTGAGCCGGCCCCCGGGCCGTTCACCGAGATCGTGGCGGTCAGGACCACCGAGCCGCCGGCCGGCGCCGGGTTGGCCGAAGAGCTCAGTTTCAGTGCCGTCCCCGCCTTGTTGACGACCTGGGCCACGCTGCCCGACCCGTTCCCGTTCGTCGACGTGTAGTTGGCGGTCACCGAATGGTTGCCGCCACCGAGCCCCGACGTGGTGTAGCTCGCCGACCCAAGAGCCACCGCCTGGGCGCCTCCGGCGTTGGCGCCGTCGATCTGGAACTGCACCGTCCCCTGGCCGAGCAAACCGCCGATCGACGACACTGAAGCCTTGAAGGTCACTGACTGACCGTAGGTTGACGGGTTCAGCGACGACGTGACCGTGACGGTGACCGGCGTCGTCTGCGCCCCCGCGCCAGCGACCAGCACGGCGTCAACCGCGGTCAGGACGGCCGCGAATGCCAACGCGGCGATCATGGTGCCGACCCGCGGCCGGCGAACGTTCCGGCGTCTCATCACAACTCCCCCAGCAAGGAATGGCCTTTGGACCGCCGGATCATACCCAGGCGGACCGGTTAGATCGCAAAGCGGAAGTGGCAGACATCGCCTTCGGCCATGCGGTACTCCTTGCCCTCGAGGCGCAGCGTGCCGCTCGACTTGGCCGCGTTCCACGACCCGGCGGCCACCAGATCGTCGTAGCCGATGATCTCGGCCCGTATAAAACCCCGCTGGATGTCGCTATGGATGACTCCCGCCGCCTCCGGAGCGGTGGCCCCGCGGCGGACCTCCCAGGCGTGCGAGTCCTTCTCCCCGGCGGTGAAGAAGGTGATCAGGTCGAGCAGGCGGTAGAGCGCGTCGATCACCCGGCCGAGCACCGGCTCCTCGACCCCGTAGGCCGACAACAGTTCCCGGGCCTCGGCCGGGTCGAGCCCGGCGACCTCCGCCTCCAGCGCCGCGCTGGCGGTGAACGAGGTGGTACCCAGATCGGGCGGGGCCGAGGTCAGGGCGGCCTCGTCGGCGTTGCGCACCACCAGCAGCGGCTTGAGCGTGATCGGCGCCAGCGGGGCGAAGACCCGCAACTCCTCGGGCGCCCACACCGCTGCCCTGAGCGGGCTGCCACCCGAGAGGTGAGCCAGTCCCGCCTCCAGCGCCGGGATCTCCGGTCTCGCCGCCGGGTCCTTGCGCGCCCGGGCCAGCCGGTTCTCGAACGGGCCGAGGTCGGCCAGGATCAGGTCGTCCGTGAAGCTGGCCAGCGCGGCGACCTCGGAGCCAGGCTCCTGCCCGCCGAAGACCGGAAGCACCAGCAGGAGCGCATCCATCGTCCGCAGCTCGCCGAGGGCGCCGGCCTGGGTCCGGGCCAGCGCGTGGACGTCGACGACCTGGATCTGGATCGGCACCTCCTTGGCCGAGTGCTCCATCCCGGCCAGTACCTCGAGCCGCGGATCGGGCACGTCGACGACCGCCAGTTCCCCCTTGCGGCCGCCGGAGCCTGCGCCGCCCTCCGCGCCCCCGGCGATGGCCCGCCACAGCGTCGACTTGCCGCTGCCCGGCGGGCCGGTGATGCCGATTGACTTCATGGGCGGGCAGGATACTGTGGCGGGCAGACCCTTCCGGCAGGGAGACTTCGAGGAGGCCCCGTGCTACGCGTCACCGAGGAAGCTGCCGGCGTGCTGGAGCGGGCCTACGACGCTGCCGTCCGCTTCAACCCCGCGGTGAAGATCCGGGTGTCCCGGGTCGGGACTCGCATCGAGGTCAACTTTACCGACCACCCCTCCCCCGGCGACGAGGTCGTGATCGTCGGCGACATCATCGTCTTCGTCGAAAGCGGCATCACCGGCGTCCTCGACGCCAGCCAACCCCACGACCAGCTGACGGTGCGGGAGCAGGGGTGAGCGGAGACCGGCCCAAGGCCGGACGGAGCGAGAGCGGAGCCGTAGGCGGAGCGGGACCAGAATGAGCGACCCGGGCCCGTTCCAGGTCCGGGATGCCACCGCCGGCGAGTACCCCGAGGTGGCGCGACTGACCATCGCCGCCTACCAGGAGTACGCCGCCGACCTGGGCGACGAACACTGGGGCTCCTACCGGGACGACCTGGCAAACGTGGCGCGCCGAGCACAGCGCGGGGCAGTCGTCGTCGCGGAGACTAGCGAACGCTTGGTCGGTGCGGTCAGTTACTACCCGCCGGTCCGGGAACGGACGGGCGAGGAGAGTGCCTGGGTGTGGTGGCCGCCAAGGTACGGCTACGTCCGGGCGCTGGCCGTCCACCCCGATTTCCGGCACATGGGTGTTGGCCGGGGGCTGACGCTGGCCTGCATCGAGCGCGCCCGCGAGGCCGGAGGTGACGGCCTCGCCCTCAACACCGTGGCGATAATGAAGGCGGCGCAACGGATGTACGAGGGCCTGGGGTTCCGCCGGGTCCCCGGCCCAGAGGAGGACCCGGCCACCGACGACGGTTGGGGGCTGCTCTCCTACCAGCTGGATTTCGCGTCGGCCGCGCCTGACCTGGTGGTTTCGCGGCCAACTTAGCGGGGTAGATCCCGGGGCGCATTCATAGCGGGCTGCTACAATCCCGTACATGCGTAACTCGGTCGCGGAGCGCAGGCGAGCGTTGGGCCTGACCCAGACGGAGCTTGCCGCCGCCAGCCGGCTGTCGCGGCCCCTGATCTCCGCCGTTGAAACCGACCGCCACGTTCCGAGCGTCAAAGCCGCCCTCGCCATCGCCGACGTGCTCGGCGCCAGCGTCGAGGAGATCTTCGGCTCCGAGGGCACCGAGGAGACGCAGGTCCCGATGCTGGGCGTCGTGCCCTCGGGCACAGTCCCGGTCCTGGCGGTGCGGGTCGGCGACGTCCTCGCCTACCACCCGCTGCCCTACCGGGGCGCCACGGTCACCTCATGGGACCGGGCCGACGGGCTGTTCACCGACGGCCGGGTGGAGCTGTTCGCGGACGCCGACCCCTCCGGGTTCGCGGTCGCCGGCTGCGAGCCGGCCCTCGGGCTCGCCTCCTCGCTGCTTCCGACCGCTGGGCCGCAGCGCCTGGTCACCGCCACCACCTCCAGTACAGAGGCCCTCGATGCCTTGAACGCCGGCCGCATCCACGCCGCCGTCGTGCACGGTCGCCCGGGCCATCTCAAGCGGGGCTCCCGCCCGGTACGCCGGTTCATCCTCGCCGGCTGGCGGGTCGGACTCGCCTCCCGGGTTGGGCTCCCGGCCGAGCTCGAACAGCTCGCCGCCGGCAAGCTCAAGGCTGCCCGCCGGGAGAACGGCGCCGAATCGCAACGGGCGCTGGAGCGGGCGCTGGCGCCGTACGGCGGCGTCGGCAAGCTCAAGGGCCCGTCCGCCGCCGGACACCTCGAAGCCGCCCGCCAGGTCGCCAGCGGTGTGGTCGACGTAGGCGTGACCATCGAGTCGGCCGCTCTGGCCTACGGGCTGGTCTTCGCCCCGCTGGAGGAGCACGCCGTCGAGCTTCGGATCGCCCAGGAGTGGCAGGAGCATCCCGGCGCCCGGGCGCTACTGGAGCTGTTCTACTCCGAGAACTTCAAACGCCGGCTCGAGGTGCTGGGTGGGTACGACCTCACCCGCAACGGCCCGGTGTCCTGACCGGCGCCGAGAGCGCACAACCACGCCCATGGGGCACCTGCCGTCGCCATCGGGGCGCGGGCCCGGCACAGCGCCGGGGTCAGGTTTGCCTTGCCATAACCGTCGTCGCGCTTGTGGGCCTCGCCGGCTGCAGCTCGTCGAGGCCTGCTGCAGCGCCGCTGTCCCCGAGCACCACGTCACCGAGCGCGAGGCCGACCTCGCCGGTGGCTTCGCGGTCGCCCGTGATGTTGCCTTCGCCGGCCCCGTCATCGTCGCCGGCGGCCACGGTGTCACCTGGACCCCCCGCCCTGAAGAAGGTCAGCCTCCGCCTGGTCAGCTGCCCGACCAGCTACGGAGTGCCGATCCGATCCCCTGCCCCGCTACCGACAGCATTCTCGACGGCGGTGCCGGGGTCGATGTCGACCACCCTCGCCGCCTACAGCGACAGCCAGGGCCGGATCAAGCTGCTCGCACCTGCCGGGTGGTCGTGCCAGGCACAGTACGGGGCGGACGGCAGCGGCGGGATCACCGTGTACCCGGCGGACCAACCGCTCCCCGGGGCTTCCGTGCCGGCGAACTCGGCGGCGGAGGCCGTTATTGGGACGCAGACCTCGGCCTGCTACACCTGCGGCCTCGGCCAGGCGTGCCCGCTGTTCGCCTCGGCAGCAAGCAGCTACCGGAGCTACCTGGGAAAGCCGTGCGCCACCCCGCCCCCAGGGGAAACCGCTTCGCCGGTCAGCTCCGGGATCGTCGCGTTCCAGGACCCGCCCGGGGTGGCGGGAACGGGGACGCCGTCCGGCGGGCAGAACCCGGCCAACGGGGTGATGACCTATTACCCCGATAACCGGAACGGGAGCTGGGTGGAGACCTGCACCCTCCCGGCGGCGCAGAGAGCGGTCTGCACAGCGATCCTGAACGCGTTCATCGCAAGCTACGGCCAGCTCTGACCTTAAGAACAGTAGCTAAGTTCTGTGCGCGTCCAGGGACAAATAGTGTCCTCAATCGCGCACAGAACTAGGAACCCCCCCTGGGGACCCACGCCCCTCCGCGACACCAGCGCCCTGAGCGATGCCGTCCTCGCCAGCTCGGCAGTGGGTTCGTCGGGGTCGCCTCAGTGCCTGGCGTCGAGGGCCAGGTTCAGCTCCAGGACGTTGACCGTCGTCTCGCCGAAGATCCCCCACTGGCGGCCGCGGGTGTTGGCCCGGACCAGCGCCATCACCGTCGACAGCGGCAGGCCCCGCGCGGAGGCCACCCGGGCCGCCTGGTCGTCGGCGTTGGCCACCGAGATGTCCGGGTCCAGGCCCGACCCGGAGCCGGTCACGGCGTCCACGGGGACCGGAGCGTTCGCAGCCAGCCCGTTCTCCTGCCGGTAGGCCGCCACCCGCTGGGCCACCGCCCGCAGCAGCGTGTGGCTGGACGGGCCGAGGTTGGAAGCGGAGCTGCCCGTAGGGTCGTACCCGTTGGTGCCCGCCGACGACGGCCGGGGCTGGAAGTATTTTGCCGACGTGAAGTTCTGGCCGATCAAGCTCGACCCCACAACCACACCGCCCTTCGTGATCAACGACCCGTTCGCCTTCGATGGGAACAGGCCCTGAGCGACGCCGGTCATCACGAGCGGGTACACGAGGCCGAGCAACACGGTGAGCACGATGGTCATCCGCAGCCCGGGGAGTAGCTGGCGGCGCATGGCTAATGCACCCCCAGGGCGGCGATGAGCAGGTCGATGGCCTTGATGCCAACGAACGGGGCGATGACGCCGCCGACCCCGTAGATCAGCAGGTTGCGGCGCAGCACTGCCGCCGCCCCCAACGGACGGAACTTGACCCCCTTCAGCGCCAGCGGGATCAGCGCCACGATGATCAGGGCGTTGAAGATCACCGCCGACAGGATCGCCGAGTGCGGGTTGGCCAGCTTCATGATGTTGAGCGTCTTCAACGCCGGGAACACCCCCTGGAACATCGCCGGGATGATCGCGAAGTACTTGGCGACGTCGTTGGCGATAGAGAACGTCGTCAGCGACCCCCGGGTGATCAGCAGCTGCTTGCCGATCTCAACGATCTCCATCAGCTTGGTCGGGTTGGAGTCGAGGTCAACCATGTTGCCCGCCTCTTTGGCTGCCTGGGTGCCGGTGTTCATAGCGACGCCGACGTCGGCCTGAGCGAGGGCCGGAGCATCGTTGGTCCCGTCCCCGGTCATGGCGACCAGAAAGCCCCCCTGCTGCTCCTTCTTGATGAGGGCCATCTTGTCTTCGGGGGTGGCCTCGGCGAGAAAGTCGTCGACCCCGGCCTCCTTGGCGATGGCCGCCGCGGTCAGCGGGTTGTCGCCGGTGATCATCACCGTGCGGATCCCCATCTTGCGGAGCTGGGCGAAGCGCTCGGAGATCCCCGACTTCACGACGTCCTTCAGGTGGATCACGCCGAGCACCCGGGTCCCGTCAGCGACCACCAGTGGCGTCCCTCCGGTGGTGGCAATCGTCGCCACGACGGGTTCCAACCCATCGGGCACGTGGCCACCCTGCTCGGTGACCCAGCGACGGACCGAGTCGGCGGCCCCCTTGCGGATCGATCGCGGCTGCGGCCCCGGGAGGTCCACCCCGCTCATCCGGGTCTGGGCGGTGAAGGCGACCAGGGTGGCGTCGGCCAGCTCCTGGGCCTGCAGCCCGTACGCGGTCTTGGCAAGCTCCACGATCGACCGGCCCTCCGGGGTCTCGTCCGCCAGGCTCGACATGAGCGAGGCTTCGGCCAGCTCTTCCTCGGTGACGGAGCCGACCGGCAGGAATTCGCAGGCTTGCCGGTTGCCGAGGGTGATCGTGCCGGTCTTGTCGAGCAGCAGCGTCGAGCAGTCGCCGGCGGCCTCGACCGCCCGGCCACTCATCGCCAGCACGTTGCGCTGCACCAAACGGTCCATACCGGCGATGCCGATAGCGGAAAGCAGGCCGCCGATCGTCGTCGGGATGAGGCAGACAAGCAGGGCGACCAGCACCGTGATCGTCTGGGTGGCGTGGGAGTACATGGCGAACGGCTGCAGCGTGACCACCGCCAGCAGGAACACGATCGTCAGGCCGGCCAGCAGGATGTTGAGGGCGATCTCGTTCGGGGTCTTCTGCCGGCTGGCCCCCTCGACCAGGGAGATCATCCGGTCGAGGAAGCTCTCGCCGGGCATCGAGCTGATCCGCACAACGATCTCGTCGGAGAGCACCCGGGTGCCGCCGGTCACCGAGGAGCGGTCGCCCCCGGACTCCCGGATCACCGGGGCGGACTCACCGGTGATCGCCGACTCGTCGACCGAGGCGATGCCCTCGACGATCTCGCCGTCACCCGGGATCAACTGGCCGGGCCTGACGACGCACAGGTCGCCGATGGTCAGCTGCGACGACGGCTTCTCGGCGAGCGTCCCGTCCGGCTGCCGGCAGTAGGCGACGGTCTCCGACCGGGTCTTGCGCAGGGTATCGGCCTGGGCCTTGCCCCGGCCCTCGGCCACCGCCTCGGCGAAGTTGGCGAACAGCACCGTGAACCACAGCCAGACCGACACCAGTGCCACGAACACGCTGCTCGCCGCCGTCGACGAGTGCAGTCCGGTGAAGAACAGGACGGTGGTGAGCACGCTGCCCACCTCGACCACGAACATCACCGGGTTGCTGGCCATCTGGCGGGGGTCGAGTTTGCGTACGGCATCGACGACGCCCCGCTTGAGAATGGCCGGGTTCAACATCGGCTGCCTCTTGGCGGCCGACTTGTGCCGCTCCGGTGGCACCGCTGGCTTTGTGACGGTCTCGGTAGGCGTATTCACCAAAGGCTCCTCAGACGCTGAAGTGGCCGGCCAGGTGCTCGACGATGGGGCCGAGCGCCACGACGGGGAAGAAGGTCAGCCCGACGACGATCAGCACCACGCCGATCAGCAGGCCGAAGAACAGCTTGCTGCCGGTGGGGAAGGTGCCCGCCGAGGGCGGGACCGGCTGCTTCATCGCCAGCGAGCCGGCGATCGCCAGCACCGGGATCATGAGGAAGAACCGGCCGACCAGCTCGGCGATCGCACCGGTGGTGTTGAACCACACCGTGTTGCCGTTGAGGCCGGCGAAGGCGGAGCCGTTGTTGTTGGCCTGCGAGGTGAAGGCGTAGATCATCTCGGTCAGGCCGTGGGGGCCGGTGTTGCCCAGCGACGTGAGCGGGCCCTTGAGCAGCACCGAGGCGGCGGTCAACACGAGGATGACGAACGGCACCGCCAGGATGTAGAGCACGACCAGTTTCATCTCCGCGGCCTGGATCTTCTTGCCCAGGTACTCCGGGGTCCGGCCGACCATCAGCCCGGCGATGAACACCGCCAGCAGGGCGAAGATCAGCATGCCGTAGAGGCCGGAACCGGTCCCTCCGGGGTCGACCTCGCCGAACATGATGTTGACGAGCGCGACCGCCCCCCCGAGCGGGGTCAGGCTGTCGTGGGAGCAGTTGACCGCCCCGGCCGAGGTCCCGGTGGTGCTGGCGGCGAACAGCCCGCACGAGGCAGCGCCGAAGCGGACCTCCTTGCCCTCCATGTTCCCGCCGGACTGGGTGGAGGTCACCGCCTGGTTGGCCCCGGCGGCTGCCAGCTTGACGCTGCCGTGAGTCTCCAGGGTCATCGCGGCCAGCGCCATCGCCAGCCACAGGACGAACATGGTGGCAACGATCACGAACCCCTGCTTCTTGTCCCCCACCAGGAACCCGTAGGCGAACGGGAAGGAGAACGGGATCAGCAGGATGAGGACGATCTCGACGATGTCGGTGATCGGGTTGGGGTTCTCGTAGGGGTGCGCCGAGTTGGCGTTGTACGGGCCGCCGCCGTTCTGGCCGGCCTCCTTGATCGCCTCCTGGCTGGCGACCGGGCCGCCGGGGAGCTGCTGGGTGGCGCCCTGGACGGTATGGGCGGTTGTGTCGTGGTGGAAGTTCTGGACCGCCCCCTGGCTGACCAGGATGATGGTCGCCGCGATACAGATCGGCAGCAGCACCCGGGTGCAGGTGCGGGTGAGGTCGACCCAGAAGTTGCCGAGGTTCTGGGTGCGCTTTCGGATCAGGCCCCGGATGAGAGCCACGGCCACGGCGGCCCCGGCGGCGGCCGACACGAAGTTGTGGAAGGCGAGGCCGGCCATCTGGGTCAGCTGCGCCATCGTCGACTCGCCGGCGTAGTTCTGCCAGTTGGTGTTGGTCAGGAAGCTGACCGCGGTGTTGAACGACAGCGCCGGGGTGACCCCCTTGAAGTGGTTCGGGTTGAGTGGCAGGTGCCCCTGGAGGCGTAGCTGGGCGTACAAGATCAGGACTGAGACGAAGCTGAATGCCAGCAGCGAGAAGGCGTAAACCTTCCAGTGCTGCTCGCCCTCGGGGTCGATGCCGCACAGCCGGTAGATCAGCCGCTCCAGCGGGCCGAAGACCCGGTCGCCGGGCGCGCTGCCGCCGCCATAGACCTTGGCCAGGTACCACCCGAGCGGGGGCGCCAGGATCGCCAGGGCAACGATCAGCGCGCCCAGCTGCGCCCACGCTGCGGCGGTCACAGTTTTTCCGGAAAGATGAGCGCGAAGACCAGGAAGGCGGTCAGGAGCGCAGCGATGATCAACCCGACGATGTTTTCGATCACGCGGCGGACTCTTCCCTGGGGCGCTCAGCCTCCGGCTCCCCGCCCTCGAACGCCGACGGGCTCCCGATGATCTTGTCGCAGGCCACAACGAAGCCGGCGGCGAGGGCGAAGAAGGCTACTAAGAACAGCACGAACCCGACGTCTGCCACGGGCCACCTCCTTTTGCGCCACTATCCAGCGACGGATCGGGCCGGGCACCCCCCTTCACGGGTCTTTGACGCGACCCTTAGCCTTCTTGACGGGGCCTTGACGGCATGAAGCCGGCCTGACATCGTCGCCCGTCACATCAACGCCATCACCGGCCGGGTCGCCCACCCACCAGCGGAACCCGCAGGACGCCGATTGGCAGGGCCAGGCCAAGGACGCCGGCGTGGCTGCCGCCGGTGGATTCACCCGCAGCACGGCAGGCGATTACCGGGGCAGGGTAAAAGCCCACCCGGGAGGGTTGATCGGTATAGCGCACGGGCTGCCGAGGGGGCCAGAAAGACACCTGGTCAGGTTCTGGCCGAAGCGAAAGTCCCGGTAGGGCTGGTACCGGAAATCCGTTGGCACGCCCAGCAGCACGATCGCCAGCAGGAACACCACGCCGACCGCGGAGAGCCAGCGCGTCCCTGAGGCGATCAACACCACCGCGGCAACAATGACGGCCAGCATCGGGACGAAGAAGTAGCGTTGCCCTCCATCGGCTAGGGTCAACCCCTGCCAGTAACTGGTCAATGTCGACGCGGAACTGGGTACGAAGAGGGCACTCGCCAGCAGGACGCCGGCGTACCCGAAGAACAGCCTGACCTGGGTCGAACCCTTCACCCAGGCGGCGACAACCAGCGCCGCGCCTGCGAAGAAGACCGGGTAGACAGTGAGCGCCTGCAGTGATCCTGAGAACTTGGCGAACCTGGGCGCCGCCCGTTGCCCCACCACAAGGCTGAGGAAGACGCGCACGGCGATGACGGAAACGAGCCGATGGATGTCGACGGTGAACGCCGGCGGCCGGGAGTTCGGTCCGAGCGTCAGCTCAGCCCCCTGAACCAGGCAGCCAGCCAGATCAACGATTAGCAGAGCCGTCAGCCAGCGGGGGCGATGCTGGCGCCACCAGTAATAGGCCAGGAACGGGAGCAGGAAGATGCAAAACGGCCCGCTCAGGGCCGCCACAACAAACAGGGCGACGTCGGTCAGTAACCCGTACCAGCGTTTGGGAGGAGCGGCGAAGACGATCACCGGCATCAGCACCGCCAGGTGCCAGAGCGAATTCGTGATGGTTACATCGACCTCGCCGGAGGCAGGCACAAGGAGGTACAGGGCGATGAGCAAGAGGCGGATGCGCCAGGACAGCCGGTCGTACCGACGGCTCGCCAGGTAGACAACCGGGAGGCACTGCACCGCCAGACCGAACAGGTTGTAGATGAGCGGCGCTTGGCGGGCAGGAAACGCCTGGGCGAACCAGGCGACGAGGCGACTGGCCGTCTGCAGATAGCCGGCGTAGGACACGAAGAGGGCGTGAAAGCCGCCGAGTTGGCGCGCCTGCGTAAAGAAGACGGCGCCGTCCTCGGCCCAGAACTGCGGGTTGGTAACAGCGTCCGGCCGCCGGGCCGTGACCGTCGCCACCGCGACGATGGCAACGAGGATCGGAGGGATGACGTGCCGCCACCGCCGACCCCTCGCCGCTACTGAAGCGTCGATGGCAGCCAACGATACCTCGCAAGTCTGTTTAGGCGAATTGGTTTAGCACAACTAACGTCTGATAAATGGCCTATACAACAATCAGCACAATTCCCGGACGTCCCCGCCGGTCGGCTTGGCTGGGCCGCAACCCAGGAGACCATACCGTTGGAGACGCCGCCAACCCAACGAATGGCATCGAGGGTCCGCTCATGCTGGCCTCGACCGCACGTGGTCCATCAACGAAGGCCCGCGCCGTCATTCGTGGGGCCACGGCCCCGGAGCACTCGGAGGAAGCGATCGACCATCGGCGACGCACCCTGCTCTGATACCGTGTTCGGGAGTGATGCCGGAACCATGAGCGCTACATTCGATCTGGGCGACCATCCGGTCGCCCTGTCTACCCCCCGGAGGCTGACCGACAAATCGGCCTGGGTCGAACACATTCCTTTCGGCATGTTGGTGGTCGACTTGGTGCGGCCATCTCTTATCGTCGAGCTCGGCACCCACAACGGGGACTCCTACTGCTCATTCTGCCAAGCGGTCCAGGAGTTGGGGCTGGCAAGCCGGTGCTTCGCCGTCGACACCTGGGAAGGGGACGACCAGACTGGGTTCTACGGGCCCGAGATCCTCCAGGATCTGCGGCTTCACCACGATCACCACTACGCCGAGTTCTCCGCATTAATTCAGTCCCGATTCGACGGCGCCGTCAATCAGTTCGCCGATGGGTCGATTGACCTGCTGCATATTGACGGCTGGCACACCTACGAGGCGGTGCGCCACGACTTCGAGACCTGGGAACCCAAGTTGAGCCGGCAGGCGGTCGTGCTCCTCCATGACACGAATGTCCGCGAGGGTACTTTTGGCGTCTGGCGTTTCTGGGCGGAGCTTGCCGAGCGCTACCCGCACTTCGAGTTCGCCCACGGCCACGGTCTGGGAGTCGCCTCCGTCGGCCCGGACGAGCCGCCGGCGCTGGAACGGTTCCGGGAGGCGTTTGCCACCCCGTGGGTGCCCAAGCTCTTCTCGGAGCTCGGGCAGCGGCTGTCCGGCCAGCTCAGCAGAGAAGAGGGGCTCCGAAAGGACCAGGCCCTCACCGAGCACCGGGAGATGCTCGACCGCCAGCACGCCAGCGTCGCCGCCCAGGGGGAAGCACTCGCAGCTCAGCAGGAGCTCATAGCCCAGAAGGATGCAGCACTTCAAGCTCAGCACGCTGCTCTCCAAGATCAACAGGCCGCCCTCGGCGTGCTCCGGCAGGCGTGCAGCGACAAGGACACGCTCCTAACGGCGAAAGACGCGGCCATCGAAGAGCACGCGGCCCGGGTCCGAGCGCTTGCCGATGAGCTCGACGCGGCGGTACGGACGCGGGAGGCCCAGCTGGCCGGGCTGCGGGGTGAGGTCGGTCAGGCCCGGGCAGGGGAGGCGTCGGCTCGCGCGGAGCTCGAGCGGCTGCGGCACAGCCTGGGCCATCGAATTGTCGAGCGGACGATCGCCCAGGTCGACCAGGTCGCACCGTGGTCCACGAAGCGGCGGCAGGTTCTCCTGGGCGGTTCCAGGGCGGCCAGGCTGCTCGCCCGCGAGGGCGTCGTCGGGTTCACCCGGCAGCTCCCGAATGTGCGCGACTGGGTGTCTGGGGTCGCCACCGTCCCGGAGCTGGTCCCCGCCCCGCCCACCGGGCCGGAACTTTCGCTCGACGAGGAGTACCAGCACTGGCTCCGCCAGCACACGCCGAGCCCTGAGGCCCTGCAGGAGCAGCGAAGGATGGCCCGGCGGCTCTCCTTCCAGCCGACCATCAGCATCCTGGTGCCGGTGCACAACACCGACCCCACCTGGCTCAGGGCCGCGGTTGCCTCTGTCCGGAACCAGACCTATCCCCGGTGGGAGCTGTGCATTGTTGACGACTGCTCGACGAACCCGCAGACCCGCAAGGCGATGCGCGGCCTCAAACTCGTGCGCGGGGTCAAGCTGGCCCGGCTGAGTCCCGGGCGGGGGATCTCCGGGGCGACGAACCGAGCGCTTGGCTTGGCAACGGGGGAGTTCGTGGGCCTGCTGGATCATGATGACGAGCTGAAGCCCAACGCCCTGTTCGAGGTGGTTTCGCTGCTCAACCGGAGGCCCGACCTTGACTTCATCTACTCGGACGAGGACAAGCGGGAGCCCGACGGGCGACTGGTCGACGCCTTCTTCAAGCCGGACTGGTCTCCGGAGTTACTGCTCGCCATGAACTACGTCACGCATTTTTCGGTATACCGGCGGTCAATCGTCAACAAGGTCGGGGGGCTCCGGCCGGGATTTGATGGCAGCCAAGACCATGACCTGATCCTGCGGGTCAGCGAGAAGACCGAGCGCACCGCCCACATCGCCTTGCCGCTGTACACCTGGCGCAAGATCCCGGGGTCGGCAGCCGGCTCGACCGAGGCCAAGCCCTGGGCGAACACCGCCGGCCGGCGGGCGCTGACCGAGGCACTGGATCGCCGGGGGCTGACGGGTGAGGTAACTCCCGGTCTGTGGAAGGGCAGCTACCGGGTCCGGTTCGCAATCGAGGACAACCCCCGGGTGGCGATCATCATCCCGACCCGGGACCGGGTCGACCTGTTGCGCACCGCCGTGGAGAGCATCCAATCGCTGTCGACCTACCGGAACTACGAGGTGATCGTGGTCGACAACCAGAGCACCGACCCGGAGACGCTCGAATATCTGTCGACGGTGAAGGGTCGGGTGCTCCCCTACCCGCACCGGTTCCACTACGCCGCGATGATGAACGAGGCCGCCCGGGAGGCTCGGGCCGACTACCTGGTGTTCCTGAACAACGACACCGAGGTGATCACCCCGGGGTGGATCGAAGCGATGCTCGAATATGCTCAGCAGCCGCCTATCGCTGCCGTCGGCGCCCGGCTGCGCCACCGCGACGGCAGCCCCCAGCACGAAGGGGTGGTCTTGGGGGTGGGCGGTACCGCCAACAACGTCGACCACCGCGAGTACTTCGGTCAGGGAAGCGCCGTTACCAACGTCAGTGCGGTCACGGCCGCCTGCATGATGACCCGCATGGAGGTGTATGAGGGGCTCCACGGCATGGAGGAGAACCTCGCGGTGGCGTTTAACGACGTCGACTATTGCCTACGCGCCCTCGCCGCCGGCTACCGCATCGTGTACACGCCCTACGCCGAGCTGTACCACGATGAGAGCGCTACCCGGGGCAGCCTGCACCCACCGGCCGACGAGCAGTTCTTCCGGGGCCGTTGGGGCCAGCCCGGCGAGTACATCGACGCCTACTACAACCCGAACCTCGATGACGTACGGGCCTACCACATCCGCGTCAGCCCGGCGGGCTGACTTCAAGCCCCCTAGTTCAGCCGTCGACGGGCGACCATAGCAGCCTCCGCTCCTACGACGTTTGTTGGGAATCAACTTCCTGCTTCGTTCAAGCGGCGTGCAGTATCTGTATGGCAGACTGCGCTGGCGCGCAACCACCAGACGAAACGGATCGGGCATGAGCTCCACGCGGCCGTCCTGGCCAAGCAACCCGAGGTCCATATGAAGGCCGGCGAGACCAGAACCACCGCCTCCTCAGCCGAGCCCACGTCGCCCAACCGATCCTGGGCGGAGCGGACTGCGCTGAGCCCCGCCCTCCGGGCTTTCACCGCCCTGGCATGCCTGCTCCCGGTGGTGTACATGGCAGTGCTCGTGAAGACGATGGCCATCAATACCCCCTATTGGGATGAGTGGGGGCTGGTTCCGCTTCTCGAGAAGCAGGCCGCGGGCACGCTCGGCTTGCGGGACTTGTTCATGCAACACAACGAGCATCGGCCCTTTTTCCCAGTGACGATCTCTGTCGAAATGGCTCGGCTGACCCACTGGGATATCAGAGCAGAGGTCTTCTTAGATTTCGTCCTGGCGGTCGCGCTCATAGGCGTGCTGATCTGGCTCGTCCGGCGTACCCTCGGCGTTGACGGCTGGGGGCTTACCGCGTTCGCGATCATCATGGCGGCCTGGCTGACGGTGTCGCCGGTCCAGTGGGAGAACTGGCTCTGGGGCTGGCAGATGGAGTGGTTCCTCTGCAACCTGGCAGCCGTGACGTCCGCGGCACTTCTCGCCCACTGGCCGGAGCAAAGGCCAGCCTGGCTGGGGGTGGCACTCG
The DNA here is from genome assembly GCA_036781065.1 of Actinomycetota bacterium. Lineage (GTDB taxonomy): Bacteria > Actinomycetota > CADDZG01 > JAHWKV01 > JAOPZY01 > DAIQBQ01. The sequence goes on along the minus strand of DAIQBQ010000001.1, from coordinate 8,393 downwards.
CCGCGGGCGCCGCAGTGGTCGCCTCCTTTTCACTGGCTTCAGGGCTCGGGGTCTGGATCGCCTTCCTCTTGTTCTTTGCCTTGAGGAAATCGATCCGCCGGGCGCTCCCGGTCTGGTGCGTCGCTGGCGCGGCCTCGATCAGCCTGTTCTTCTACCACTACACCTCCGACTCTCACCTCGGGTTTGCCGCCCACCACCCGCTGGCCTTCGCCAAATACCTGCTCGATTACCTGGCCGCGTCCATCGTGCCGGCCGGATGGTGGACCCCGTGGGTGGGTTTGGCCCTGCTCATCGCCTTTGTTGGCTCGATCCTGGTGTTGTTCCGCGGGCACGGGGAGCGGTTTGCACGGGCCGCGGTATGGATTGCCGTGGGCCTCAACACCCTGCTCAGCGCCGCGGTGACCGATGTGGGCCGGCTCAACCTGGGTATCGCCCAGAGCGAATCGAGTCGCTACACGACGCTGTCGAGTCTGTTTATTTTCGGGACGCTCGTCCTGGTGCTAATGGTTGCGGGAACATTCCTTCCCGCCAGGCGACGGCAGGTGTGGGTGCGCATTCTGGAGGCCGCGGTCGTCGCAGTCGTGGCTATCGTGACCCTGGTCAACTACAGGTTGGGCTCACAGGACATGGACACCCGCCATGCCCTTTTTCTCGCTAATCAGACCTGCCTGGCGCATGCCCAGAGCCCCTCGGACCCGTGCCTCAGCCAGACCTTCCCTGACCCGGCATTCGAATGGCCGCTGCTCCAGTTCCTTCGCGCCCACGGGCTGGGTGGTCAGCACCCCCCAGGGTGACCACGGCCCTCAGCGGCGGCAGGACGCCGGCCCGCGGGGGGCGCCGGCAGTTACAGAATGCCGTCCGCTACCGCCTGCTCGACCCAGGGCAGCACCTCGTCGAGCATGTCGCTGAGTGACGTGGTCGCCTGGTAGCCGAGCAGGGTCCTGGCCTTCTCGACCGAGGGGACGCGGCGCTGGACGTCGTGCTCGAAGGGCGGGTCGCTCACGTAGTTGAACGCCACGTCCGGGCCCTTGAACTTGCTCCAGATCAGGCGGGCCAACTCCAGGACCGTCGTGGACTCGTGCGTCGACAGGTTGAAGTCGTCGTTGAGCGTCGCCGGGTGGTCGAGGGTGAGGACGATGCCCCTGGCCAGGTCGCCGCCGTAGGTGTAGTGGCGGATCTGGTTCCCGTCACCCAGGATGTGCAGCGGGTCCTGCCCCTTGATGACCTTCTGGGCGAGATCCGGGACGACGTGGCTCATGGCGAGCTTGATGTTGCCGCTCGGGATCTCCACGCCGCCGAGCGCACGGCCCTCGCCAATCCCCACGCAGTTGAAGGGCCGGAGGATCGTGTAGGGCAGCCCGTACTGCTGGTAGGCGGCCCGGGCAAAGTATTCGACGGCGAGCTTCTGGAATCCGTAGGAGGACTTGGGCGGCGGGACCTGCCGCTCCTGGCCTTCAACGCTCGGCCAGATATCGGTGGACTCGAACACCATCGAGGAGGAGATGTAGGTCATCTTCTTCAGCCGGCCGGCCGGCAGCACGTTGATGGCGGCGTCACACGAGGAGGCGATGATCCGCTCGTTGGCCGCCAGCAGGTCGTAGGCGTAGGTGTGGAAGTACGAGATGCCCCCGATCAACGCCGCCCCGGCGATGAAATGATCGCAGTCGGCCAGCAATTCGGTCATCAGCTTGGTGTCGCGGGCGTCACCCTCGGTGAAGTGGTACCGCGGATGGTTGTCGTAGGACTTCTCGACCTTCCCGTACTTGGAGTAGTTGTCGATGCCAACCACGTCGTGGCCTTGGGCGAGCAACTCCTCGACCACGTAGCCGCCAATGAACCCGCACGACCCGGAAACCATTACCGTACTCATCCGTCCTCCACAGGTGCGCTAACCAGTTCCCCCGACCGGGCCGGCTTCATCGCCAGCCAGTACCAGTGCAGGTACTTGGGGAGCCATTTCTTGAGCTTGAAGTTCGACGTTCCCTCGGTCCGATCGGTCCAGGTCGTGGGCAGCTCGGCAACCCTGAGGCCCATCGCCTTGGCCTTGCTCACCAGTTCGAGGCCGATCTCGAAACCGGCGTCGGATTCGATGCCGGCCGCCCGCACGAAGGACGTGGAGTATGCCTTGAACGAGTTGGTGGCGTCATGGGTGCCCACCCGCCCGAACCAGCAGAGGGACAGCCCGGCCGCCCTGGAGAGCGAGCGCTTGACCAGCGGGCCGCCGTCCTGCCGCCCGCCGCGCATGTACCGGGAGGCGGCGACCACCGCTGCCCCGCCCTGGACCAGCCGGGTCATCTCATCGATCTGGTCGGTGTCGTCACTGCCGTCGGCCATGGTTACGACCGCGACCGGTGCCCGGGCGTGCTCCAGGCCGAACCGGAGCGCGTTGGCCGGCCCGCGGCCGTAGGTGTTCAGCGTCGGGACCAACCGCGGCTCGCTGACCGCGTAGTCAGCGAGGTGGGGCATCGTCGTGTCCTCCGCCGAATCGCAGACCACGAGCACCTCGCAGTCGGAGCGGATCGAGGCGAAAAGCCGGTCCAGGCAGGGCACAATCGCCGCCCCCTCGTTGTAGGCGGGGACAACGACCGAGACCGCTGGGGTCACACCCGGACTCCGCGGCCGAGCAGGTTCCAGATGTCGATCACGGGTACCGGCGGATCGATGGCGGCGTACTGGCGGTGCGGGGCGCCGATCACCAGCAGGTCGCTGCGTTCGAGGACCTCATCGAGGGGGCTCAGGTCCGGGTCCACGCTCACGAATGGGTCGGTCGTCAGTACCGACTTGGCCTTCAGCTTGAGAATGCGCTTGAGCTTGTAGCTCAGGCTGGAGCGGATGTCGTCCGAGCCCCCCTTGAAGGCCATGCCCAGCACCCCGACACACATGGCGGACAGGTCGAACCTGCGCTCCAGCCTTGCCACCAGGTAGGAGGGCAGGCCCTCATTGATCATCATGCTGGCGTGCCCCAGGACGAAGTTGTTGTTGTTGAACGCGGCCAGCTGCATCGTGTCCTTGAGCAGGCAGGGCCCTGCCGCAAGGCCCGCCCCGGGCATGTCCGCAGCGCGGGGGTAGTCCTCGCTCAGCGCCGTGCGGACCCGTTCGAAGTCCACCCCGAAGTCGTTGGCGATCATGAACAGCTGGTTGGCGATCGCGAACCGGATGTAGCGCCAGGTATTGACGAACAGCTTCGCCAGCTCCGCCTCTTCGGGGTCGAGATAGACGATCTTGTCGGTGAGCGCCCGGAAGAACTTGTCGGCTCGCTCGACCGCTCTCGGGGTGCGCCCGGACACGATCTGCGGGAGTTCGTACAGCTCGGTGAGGGCGTGACCCTCGGCGATGCGCTCGGGGCAGAAGCAGACATCGATGTCTCGTCCCAACCGGGAAATCACCGCCTCGACCAGGGCGGTCACACCGGGATAGAGGGTGCTCCGCAGGATCAGCAGCTGGCCGTCGACCAGGTACTCGCCCAGCGCCTCGACCGCGTCGACCACCTTCTGTGGTTCCGGGTTGAGATGGTCGTCGATCGGGGTCCCCACGATCAGCACGAGGTTCTCCGCCGTTGAGACCGACACCGGATCCGTGGTGGCGATCAGCCTGCCGTCGGCCAGCACCCGGTTGAGGACCGGATCGGCACCGGGCTCCTGGAACGGCATGTGGCCGGCGTTGACCGAATCCACCGCCGCGCCATTGATGTCGAAGAGCAGCACGGACATGTTCCGGTCCGCCAGCGCCAGCCCGAGCGGCAGCCCGACATGCCCACACCCACCGATGACGGTTACGTCATGCTCAAAACCCATGAACTGCTCCTGATTGGTCCGCCAAGGTCAAAGGACGTTTGGTACTCGGCCCCCAACTGTAGTCGAACCGCCTCGCTGGGCGTCAGCTTTGCGACGCGGACACGCTGAGCCACCTGGCCATCCGAAGCTGCCAGGGACGCTACGCAACCGGATCGGATCAAAGGTCACGGCCGGGGGTCGAGCGGGCAAGCCCGCCCTCCGGCTGCGCATTTCCAGCAGTACCCTGCTCGCGCTCCGGTAAAATGCTCGTTCATGCCGGACGCATTCGCCACAAGCTTTCTGGGAGAGTCGGTCGAGATCCTTTCCAGGCTTTCGGTCGACGAGATCGAAGCAACGGTGGCCCTCCTGCGCAGGACCCGGGATCGCCGCGGTCGCCTGTTCTTTTGCGGTTCAGGCGGCGGCGCCGGACACGCGTCGCACGCCACCTGCGACTTCCGCAAGCTCGCCGGCTTCGAGGCTTACTGCGTCTCGGACAATGTGTCCGAGCTGACCGCGCGGGTGAACGACGACGGGTGGGACCGGGCCTATGCGGACTGGCTGACCGGCTCGCGCATCGGGCCTGACGACTGCCTGGTCGTCTTTTCGGTAGGTGGCGGAGACGAGCAGCGCAATGTCAGCCCGAATCTGGTCAACGCCATGCTGGCAGCCCGGGCCGCCGGAGCGGCGATCACCGGTGTCGTGGGGCGTGACGGCGGGGCGCTGCGCCGGTTGGCCGACTGCTCGATCCTCGTCCCAACGGTTGTCGCCAGCAACGTGACCGCCCAGACTGAGGCGATGCAAGCGTTGCTGTGGCACCTGATGATCATGCACCCGGACCTTTCCCAAGCGACGCCCAAATGGGAGTCCCTCGAGGAGGACGGCCAGCAGGTAGCTGCGGCCCCCTCGGCCCCTCCGGTTTGAGCGCCGAGGTGGGCGACGGAGCGCCCATCCCGGCCAGGCTCACGAGCGTCAGCGTCGTTCTTCCCGTCTACAACGAGGCGCTCACCGTCGCCGCCATCCTGGACGAGGTGACCACGATCGAGATCCCTGGCGTCGAGATCGAGGTGATCGTCGTCGAGAGCAACTCGACCGACGGCAGCCGGGAGGTTGTCCAGCGCTATGCCGGACATCCCCGCGTACGCCTTATCCTCCAGGACCACCCCTCCGGCAAGGGCAACGCCGTCCGGGAGGGCTTCGGCCATGCCCGCGGCGACATCATCCTGATCCAGGACGCCGACCTCGAGTACCGGGTCTCCGAGTACCCGCTGGTCCTTGCCCCCCTGGTCGCCGGGGAGACCAACTTCGTCCTCGGCTGCCGGCATGCCCCGGGGAGGCCGATCCGTCACTTCGAAGCCGCCCATCGCACCAGCTGGGTGATGAACGGCGCCCACTGGGTGTTCACCACCATGTTCAACACGGTGTACCGGACCAAGCTGCGGGACCCGTTCACCATGTACAAGGTCTTCCGCACCTCGTGCATTGTCGGGGTGCCATTCACCTCCAACCGGTTCGACTTCGACTGGGAGCTGGTGGCCAAGCTCGTCCGCCTGGGCAACAAGCCGGTGGAGGTCCCCATCACCTACATCTCCCGGGACTTCCACAGCGGCAAGAAGGTCCGGTTCTTCCGCGACCCGATGACCTGGATGGTGGCCCTGGTGAAGTACCGGTTCACGCCGCTGCGCTCCGCCCCGGGCGACCCCAACGTCGCCCTCGCTGAGCTCCCGTCAAAGATCGTCCCGCTCCCGCTCCCACCGGTTGCCGACCCCGCCAGCGGTGAGGCCGCCGAGGGTGCCCCGCACTAACCAGAACGCTGTGACGAGCTTTCTGAGGGAGTCCACGCCGAGTCAGGCACCTTCGGCAGCAACAGATCACTGACCTTGGGGGCAGGACGGCTGGCTATGGGGTAAGGCCCCCCGCCGGCCGGCTACGCAGCCATCGATCAGTCTCCACGTAGCCGGCATCGCTGCCGATCTCGTGGAACCGTTCCGTGACCGCGAAGGCGGTGAGCTGCCGCCCGTGGACCAGGCCGTGCAGGACCTCGGCCAGGTCGAACGGCGCGCCCTCGGGGAAGGAGGCCACTGCCGCCCGGGTCAGGATGACCATGCCGTAGTCGATGAAGGCGAAGGTCCCGGGCGGCGCTCCCTTGCGGTACTCGACGACCAGGTCCCCGGAGACGGCGACGTTGCTCAGGTCCCAGGCATCGTGGTTCTCGAGCACCGTCATCAGGCCCGGCCGGCGAGTGGACCGGAAGGCGGCCTCGGCCGCCGCCACCGGCACCGACAGCAGGGTGTCCCCGTAGGTGACCCAGAACACCTCGCCCAGCTCGGGAAGCGCCCGGCGCACCGCCCCGCCGGTCCCGAGCAGCACCTCGCCGTCGAGGACCACGGCCACCTCCAGACCGTATCGGGCGCCGTCGCCTACGTGGTCGGCGATCGCCCCAGCGCCGTGGCCCAGCAGCAGCACCACCCGGGTGGTCCCCTCCGCCGCCAGCTGCTCAAGCTTGTGGTCGATGAACGGCCGGCCGGCCACCGGCAACATGGCCTTGGGCAGGAGCGGTCCGGTCCGGCCCGCCATGCGGGTCCCCCTGCCCCCGGCGAGGATGGCGACCGGGTACATGGGGTCAGGCGACGACCAGCTTCGACCCCTCGTAGTCGAAGCCAAACCGGACCTCGTGCAGGCCGAGTCCCGCCATGGCGCTGCGCACCTCCGCCTTGGACTCGGCGTAGAACAGCAGGAAGCCTCCCCCGCCGGCACCGACCAGCTTTCCCCCCAGGGCTCCGGCATCCAGGCCCGCGGCGATCCATCGGTCGATCTCTGCGTTGGTGGCGTTCGGCGAGCGCTGGCGCTTCAACTCCCATTGGGCGGTCATGAGCTTGGCGAAGGTCGGCAGGTCGCCCGACGCCAGCGCCTCGAAGCTCTCCTCGCCGATCTCCCGGACCCGCTCCAGGTTGCTGGCGTTGTCGGGGTCCGCCGCTTTCGATTTGGCGTCCTGGTCGGCCAGGACCTGGGGCGCGGAACGGCGCATACCCGTGTAGAAAAGCAAGAGGTTCTCCTCCAGCCGCCACCGGGTATCGTCGGCCATCGGCACCGGCGTGACCTCGACCGAGTCGTCCGGGTTGAAGCGGAAGGCGGTCACCCCGCCGAGAGCGGCGATGTACTGGTCCTGCTTGCCCACGGGCTCGCCCAGGCGCTCGATCTCAATGTGGCACGCCTGCTCGGCGAGCTGAAGGTTCGAGACAAGCCGGTGCTGGTAGGCGTAGAGCGCCTTCAGCACCCCGACGGTAAAGCTTCCCGACGAGCCCAGCCCCGTTTTCGCCGGGATGTCCGCCATCGAGGTGATCTCGACCTGCCCGGTGACGCCGGTCACCCGGAGCGCCTCACGCAGGAGCGGGTGCCTGATGTCCTCCAGCTGGGGCGCCCGCTCGATCTGCGAGTACTTGAGCATGATGTCGTCCTCGAAGTTGCGGTGGGCGGCGATGTAGACGTGCCGGGTGATGGCGGCGGCGACCAGGAATCCCCCGGCGACGCGGTAGTGGGACGGGAGGTCCGTGCCCCCTCCCCCGAGTGAGATCCGCATCGGTGTCCTGGTGATGATCATCGGGCGTAGGCCTCCTCGACGACGGTGAATGCTGCGATCGAGTCTTCCAGACCGGCACCGAGCGGCTCGGCACCGGCGATGGCGCCGAGCACGTCCACCAGCTCTCGCTGCCACGAGGCATCGCCCCGGGGGTACTCCCAGATCGTGGTGGGGGGCGGCCCCATCTCGGGGAGCATCTCGTACAGCGTCAGCCGTTCCGTCCCATAGCTCCCACCGAGGCCGAAGATTTCCAACTTCGCCTCCCGGAACGCAAGCTCCAGGGAGAAAATGTTCTTCCACTCCGTCCAGGAAGCGTGCAGCCAGGCGAAGCCCCCTCCCCGCGGCCGGAGCGCCAGGTAGGCGTTGTCCTCGACCGCCATCGGCCAGAAGTCGGTCCGCATTTCGGCGAAGGCCAGGTCGACGTCACCCACGAGGTAGCGGGTGAGATCGATCAGGTGCACCCCCTGGTCGACGAGCTCCCCCCCGCCCGACGACGCCTTGTCCGCCCGCCACTCTTTCTCGTAGCCCAGCCGCCCCCCGTGCCCGTAGCGACCCCGGACGTAGATCAGCGGCCCATAGCTGGTCGAAAGCTCTTTCGCCTTGAGCAGCGCCGGGTGGAACCGGTGGTTGAACCCCACCCGGACCACTTTGCCGGCGGCGGCGGCAGCATCGGCGATCGCCCGCAGGTCGGCCAGGTCACGGCCACCGGGCTTCTCGACGAGGACGTGGCAACCGGCCTTGAGCGCGGCGATCGCGCACTCGGCGAGCGCGCTGTGGACCGTGGCGACGATCGCTACGTCGGCCCCGGCCACCGCCTCCGCGGCATCCGCCGTGACCGTCGCCGGGTAGGGCAGCGTGGCGGCCAGCGCCTCCGCCCGGGAGCGGTCGAGATCGGCCAGCGCGACGACCCGCGTCCCCGGGGGCATCGCCTGGACCCGCTTCCGGCCGATCAGCCCACAGCCGACCACCGCTACGTTCATGCCCGCACGTCCACGCGGCCCAGGATCCAGGTGTGCTCGCGCAGGTAGTCCACGGTCCGCTCG